>CAZVDJ010000247.1:0-4962 GCA_964626245.1 uncultured Gemmatimonadaceae bacterium | reverse complement strand
TTCCGGCCGGCGATTCGGGCTCACGGTCGGCGGCGCATTCGCGGTGCTCGCCGCCATCTCGTGGTGGCGGGGGCATGCGTGGCCGCCCGCCGTCCTCGGGGCGCTCGGCGGTGCGTTGCTGCTGGCGGCGATCGCGGTGCCGCGCCACCTCCTGCCCGTCGAGCGTTCGTGGATGGCCGGGGCGCGAGCCATTTCGCGCGTGACCACTCCACTGCTCGTCGGCATCGTCTTCTACGGAGTCGTGACGCCGATCGGCCTCGTGATGCGAGCCTTCGGCCGCAACACCATGCGACATCCGCTCGTGGACGACAGCTACTGGAGCGAGCGAGACGGCGCGCAACGCAGCAGCATGACCGAGAAGTTCTGACGCCAGCCACCCTTCCTCATCACTCGTCCCAACCGCCCATGGCACGCTCCTCGGTGATGCGCGACCTCTGGCACTTCCTTCGCGCCCGCAAGAAGTGGTGGCTCGTGCCCGTCATCCTGGTGCTGGCCGTACTGGGGACCGTGCTCGTGCTGGCCGAGGGGTCGGCGCTTGCCCCGTTCATCTACACCATCTTCTGAGTGTCGACGACTCCAACCACGAGCCGGGCGCGCGCGCTGTTCCCGAACCTGCTGCTCGCAGGAATCGCCACGCTCGTCTCGCTGGGCCTGGCCGAGGGGGTGCTGCGCTATGCCCGCGCCCGCCTGCTCTCCCGGCCGCGCGTGGAGTACAAGATGGAGCCCGACACGCTGCTCGGGTGGGTGAAGCCCGCGAGCACGGTGGGAATCAGGAAGAACGACGAGTACGAGGTGCCGGAGTCGACCAACTCCCTGCGGCTGCGCGGGCCGGAGTACCCGGTCGTGAAGCCGGCAGGCGAGTCCCGCATCCTGCTCCTCGGCGATTCGTTTGCCGAGGCGTACACCGTCCCGTTCGACAGCTCCTTCTCGGAGGTGATGAAGCGCGCGCTCAATACCGACCCCAAGCGCCCGGTGCAGGTGCTGAACAGTGGCACCGCCGGTTGGTCCACTGACCAGGAGCTGCTGTACTTCCGCCGCGACGGCAGGAAGCTCGGCGCCGACCTCGTCGTGCTCCTCTTCTACCAGAACGACGTGGTGAGCAATGCGTCCGACCGCTACTGGAGGGGACGAAAGCCCAGGTTCGTGCTCAGTGGCGCCGATGACTCCACCCTCATCTTGCAGGGCGTGCCGGTGCCGGCTCCGGCGGTTGGCCCGAACGAGGCACCACCCGGTGACGTGGAGCCCGGCGCGGAGGGAGATGTTGAACCCCAGGGGCCGGCGCGCCGCGGCCTGCTGGAGCGTTCGCTCCTCTTTCGCCAGGTTCGTCTCACGGTGCTTCGGAACCCCTCGATGCTCGCCATGGCCCGAGCGCTGCGCCTCACGTCGGCCACCGAGCCCCTGCGGCCACCTCCACCTAACGAGTGGGGGGTATGGCTCAAGTCTCCCGCGCCGCGCGTCGAGGCCGGCTGGAGGATCACGCAGGCCCTGCTGCGTGCACTACGGCGTGAGGTGGAGGCCAGCGGAGCGCGGTTCGTGGTCGCTCATGCGCCGGGGCGCGAGGTGATTCACCCCGCCTTCTGGGCCGAGGCCCACCGCAAGTTCCGCATCGATACGGCGGCATTCGAGCCGGGACGCGAAGAGGGGGTGCTGCGCCGGATCTGCGACGAGGCGGGGCTCGAGTGCGTCTTCCTCCGCGAGCCCATCCTCAAGGCGATGTCGGCCAGTACGGAGGAGGCAGGACAGCCGCTGTACTGGTCACGCGACTCGCACTGGAACGCGCGCGGCAACAAGGTGGCGGGACAGGCAATGGCCGACTACCTCGCGGCGTCCGGTCCTCACGGGGCCACCGCACCCTGGTCGGCCAGGCGCGCCACAAGGTGACGCAGCGCCACCTGCCACGACAGCGGCGCACCGGGCAGGTCGTCGCGCCGGGCGGTCCGCGCCGCCGTCACGTCGTCGTTGCTCAGCACTTCCTGACCGCCCACGGCACTCACCAGCAGCCGCGTCCGCCGGGCATGAAAGCCCTCGCTCCCGATGCGGATCGCCTTGCCATCCGCGCCCATCAGCGCTCCCGTCAGCTGCAGCACGGTGACGGGGGTCTCGAGCGAGGTGAGCCACGGGATCGAGACGGTGTGCCCCGTCCCCAGCTCCACTTCCTTGCGACCCAGCAGCCCGCGCTGGCGCGGCAGGTACTGGCCCACCTCGAGCGTGAGGACCAGCGCGCGCTCCACTCCCTGCGCCTGCATCACGCCGCCCATCCACGTTATCCACTCCGGTGACGGACGCCCCACCGCCAGCCGCATCGGCTGCCGGTTGCGGCCCAGCGCCCCCTCGTCTCGCTCGGCGCAGTCGCCGAAGGGTGTCCCGTCGTCGGTGCGACAGCCGAACTGCACATCGGGCGGGGTCCCCATGCTCGTTGGTGCCACGGCCGATGCGCGCCGCCCCTCCACGAGCCGCACCGACAGTCCCGTTGCCGTCGCCAGCGAGTCCAGGAAGTCATTCATCTCCGTGAGCAGGGCACTCACGGGCGACGAAGGACCGCCGGTTGGATCGAAGAAGTCGGCATGCGTGGCGCCGCGCTGATAGGCCACCGGCAGGTGCCCCATGCGTGGACGCTCGCCTCCAGCCTCGACGAATGAACCGCCGTACCATGGCGGATGCTCGAGGAAGGTGTCGCCCACGCCGCTGCGGAAGGTGGCGCCCGTGCTGGCGCACGCCGCCGTCACCGCGAGCAGCAACGTGGTGCTTGCCGCCGCACGCCACGTCCCCGTCACCTGTCCTCTCCTCACCGCCTTCCGGATCAGTGCCGTCATCGCTGTCTCCAGCCGTAGTCGTCCACGCATCGAATCCTCCCCACGCCGTCGCGCCATCGCGACCTGGCGTGCGTCCTCAGGTAGGCTACTCACCGCCGTGCGAGCGCTCATGGGTCAACTCTCCCATGCGGGTTCCGGCGGCCTGGGCGACGGGCCAGGTCCGGCGCGCGCTCGCGCAGGCGTCCATCGATTGCCCCTCGCCCGGAACCAAGGATCGCCGGGCCTGATTAGGAGGGCGCTTAATCCACCGACGGAACCGCGCGCGCCTAGCTTTCCATTGGTCCGCTGTCGACGCGCTCCGCGGACGCGCACGCCGCACCTCCTCCAGCGCCGGACTCCCACGCACTCGCGCCATGCTCTTCACTCCGCTCCAGCTTCGCGATCTCACGCTCCGGAACCGGATCGTGGTGTCCCCCATGTGCCAGTACTCCAGTCGTGACGGCTTCGCGAGCGACTGGCACCTGGTGCACCTGGGCGGGTTGGCGGTGGGTGGTGCGGCGCTCGTGATCTGCGAGGCGACCGCGGTGGTCCCCGAGGGACGCATCTCGCCGCATGACCTGGGGATCTGGGATGATGCGCACGTGGCAATGCTCCGTCGCATCACCGACTTCATTCACGCGCAGGGCGCGGCGAGCGGGATGCAGCTCGCGCACGCCGGCCGCAAGGCGAGCACTGCGCGCCCATGGGAGGGTGGCGGGCTGGTGACGCCCGAGCAGGGTGGATGGGAGAACGTCATGGCGCCCAGCGCCATCGCCTTCGCCGACAACTACCCGCAGCCGCAGGCCATGTCCTTGGACGACATCGCGCGCGTGATCGAAGGCTTTCGCGCGGGCGCGCGCCGGGCCCTGGCAGCTGGTTTCCAGGTGGTGGAGCTGCACGCCGCACATGGCTACCTGCTGCACGAGTTCCTGTCACCGCTGGCCAACCAGCGCACCGATGGATACGGTGGCCCCTTCGAGCATCGTGTGCGCCTGACCCTCGAGGTGGTACGCGCGGTGCGCGAGGTGTGGCCCGCGGAACGCCCGCTCTTCGTGCGGCTCTCGGGAACCGACTGGGTGCCGGGCGGGTGGGACATCGACCAGACGGTGGCGCTGGCCCGCCTGCTGTCGACGGAAGGGGTCGACCTGGTCGATTGCTCGTCAGGCGGGCTTGCCTCCGGCGCCCGCATCCCGTTAGGTCCCGGCTACCAGGTGCCCTTCGCCCGACGCGTGCGGCAGGAAGCGGAGATCGCCACCGGTGCGGTCGGGCTCATCACCTCCAGCGCGCAGGCCGAGCAGATCGTGTCGGACGGCGATGCCGACGTGGTCCTCCTGGCGCGGGAGCTGCTCCGCAACCCGCGCTGGCCGTTGCAGGCGGCGCGCGAGCTGGGCGCCGACGTCGCGTGGCCCAAGCAGTACGAGCGCGCCCGGCTCAAGTAGCCCGCAGCCACTCGGCGCCATCCATCCGCGTGCGGCGTGCCCCGGCGGCACACCCGCGCGATTCCTACAGGTACCGCTGCACCAGCAGCATCCCGAGCAGCGACGTCGTGGCCGCCGCGGCAATGCCGCGCGACGATTCCTGTTCGTAGGCCTCGGGGAGCAGTTCGACCAGGACCATGAAGATCATGGCCCCCGGCGGCAAAGCCCAGTCCATACGGCAACGTGGCAGAGAAACGCTCCACGAAGAGGAAGGCAGGCACCGCTGCCAGCGGCTGTGGAATGGAGGAGAAGAAGCTCCACCACGCACACGCGGCGAGCGATGCCCCCTGCGGTCGCAGGACGGCGCTGATCGCGAGTCCTTCGGGGATGTTGTGCACCGCGATGGCGAGCGTGATGGCGGTGGCGAGCGACTCCCCGCCGCCGAACGACACGCCGACTGCCGCCCCTTCGGCAAAGGAGTGCACGGTCATCACCGCCACGATCAGCAGCATGCGTCGCGCGCCGGCGCCGCGCACCCCAAGGAAGTCGTGTTCCTCCTCTCGTTCGCCCAGCCAGCGTTGCACCAGGAGCATGAACGCCACCCCCGCCACGACACCGAGCAACGTGGCGCCACCTCGCGTTTCCGACCCCTCCACGATGAGGCTGAACGACGCGCCGAGCATGAGCCCCGCCGCCATCGCGTTGGAGTAGCCCACCACCCGCGGTGAGACGGTGCGGATGACCGCGAAGGG
>CAZVDJ010000246.1:0-6552 GCA_964626245.1 uncultured Gemmatimonadaceae bacterium | reverse complement strand
ACGCGGGCCACGACGAATCCGGCTTGGTGCTGGCGGAGTGGGATCGTCATCCGAATACGGAAGGCCATCGCCTCATCGCCGACGCGCTCTTTGCCGAGCTGTCGCCGACGCTCGCGCAGCTCGCCAAAGGTGCGAGTCGCGCGAACGGTGCGAATGGCGCCGGGCGTGTCACGGAGGGGCGTTGAGCGCGACGTCGGCCGTCTCCGCCCCGGCGCGCGAGCCGCGCGCGGCGGGCGCCGTGGATGTCCGCGAGGTGCGGACGCTGGGATGGATCGCCGCACAGGCCGTCGGGCTCGGATGGCTGCTCTACCTGCTGCGAATCGAGAGCCCCGCCTTCTATGAGCGCGTGGTGCCGCTCGCCATCGGGGGCGCGATCGTGCACCACCTCCTCCCCGCGCGCTGGCGGCTGGGCTTCTTCGCCTTCCTCTCCATCGCCACGATCTGGGTGGTGTTCGGGATCGTACAGGGAACGTGGATCGTCGGGATCGGGCTGGCGCTCATTGCGATCTGCCACCTCCCGATCCCGTTTGCGGCGCGCATCGGATTGCTGCTGGCGGCTGGCGCGACGCTGGCCGCCATGCGCGCCGATGTGCTCCCCATCCCCTTCTCGCCCGCGATCTGGGCGATCCTGGGGTCGATGTTCATGTTCCGGCTGATCGTGTACGTCTACGACATCCGGCACCTCAAGCAGCGCACGACGTGGGAGCAGCGGCTGGCGTACTTCTTCTGCCTGCCGAACGTGGCCTTTCCGCTCTTCCCCGTCATCGACTTCGCGACCTTTCGCCGCACGTACTACGACCGCCCCGCGGCCGACATCTACCGGGAAGGGATCGCCTGGATCGTGCGCGGCACGGCGCACCTGGTGCTCTATCGCATCGTCTACCTCTACCTCACGCTGTCGCCCACCGACGTCAACACCGGACGGGACCTGATCCAGTACGCCGTGGCGAACTACGCGCTCTACCTGCGCGTCTCGGGTCAGTTCCACCTCATCGTCGGCCTGTTGCACCTGTTCGGCTTCCGCCTGCCCGAGACGCATCGATTCTTCTTCCTGGCGTCGAGCTTCAGCGACTTCTGGCGGCGCATCAACATCTACTGGAAGGACTTCATGCAGAAGGTCTTCTACCTGCCGCTGTTCCTGCGCCTGGTGCGCACGCGGGGGGAGACCGTGGCGATGGTGCTGTCGAGCGTCTTCGTCTTCGTGGCCACCTGGTTCTTTCATTCCTACCAGTGGTTCTGGATCCTGGGGACGTGGCTGTGGAGCGCGACCGATACGCTCTTCTGGGCCTTCCTCGGGGCGTGCCTCATCCTGAACACGCTGCGCGAGGCGCGCCGAGGCCGTGCGCGCTCGGTCGGCACACCCACCGTGACGCGGGCGATGCTCGTGCGGCACGGCGTGCAGACGGCGGCGATGTTCACCCTGATGTGCGCCCTGTGGGCGCTGTGGACCTCGCCCACCATGGGGAGCTTCACGGCGCTCCTCACGCGCGTCAGCCTGTCGTGGCTCGACGTGGCCACCCTGCTTGGTGTCTGGCTGGCGATCGCCGTGCTGGCCGCTGCGAGCTATCGCCGGGCGCACCAGGCCACCGGTCGCACGGGGCAGGGGCGGTGGAGTGCCGCCGCGGGGGCGGCCTGCCTGGTGGGCGTGGTGGTGGGGAGCGAGCCCTCGCTGGAGGGTGTGGTCCCGTCGTCCATGCGTGAGGTGCTGGCGCAGGCGCGCGAGCCGCGGCTCAACAAGCGCGACCAGGACCAGCTGCAGCGCGGATACTACGAGAAGATCGTCGGCGTCAATCGCTTCAACGGCGAGCTGTGGAGCGTGTACTCCGGGCGACCCAAGACGTGGGAGACGCTGCGCGAGGCCGGCGCGGTGCGCAGCGCGGCCGACCCCAGGCTCGAGGAGCTGGTCCCCGGAACCGCGATCACCTTCCACGGCAAGTCGCTGACCGTGAACAGCGCGGGGTTGCGCGATCGCGAGCACGACCTGGCACCAGCCGCGCGTACCTTGCGGCTGGCGGTGCTGGGGCAGTCGTACATCATGGGAAGCGGGGTGGCCGACGGGGAGACGTTCGACACGCACCTGGAGGCGCGCCTGACGAGCGACTGGGCGGCCGCGCACGGGCTGGCCGGCGTGGAGGTGCTCAACTTCGGCGCCCCGTCCTTCTCGGCGCAGCAGCAGCGCGCCGCGCTCGACCTCGGGCTCGTTCAGCGCTTCGCCCCAGATGTCGTGGTGATCGTCGGGCACCGGAGCGAGTTCCGCCTCCTCACGCAGTACGCGCAGGAATTCCTGCGCGCGCAGGGGGTGGGCGAGCTGTCGGCCGACATCGCGTCGACGCTGTCGCGCGAAGGGGTCACCCCCGACATGCCCAGGGAAGAGGCGCTCAAGCGGATGGCCTCCGCCACGCCGGCGTTGCTGCGCGCCGTCTACCGGGATGTCGTGGCGCGCATCACGGCCAGCGGGGCCACCCCGGTCTTCGCGCTCATCCCCACGCCGATGGAGCGTCAGGAAGGAGATGTCGCCGAGCTGCTGCGCATCGCCGCCGACGCGGGCTTTCCGCATGTGCTCGACCTCACCGGCGTCTACAAGGGGACCGACGAGCGCACGCTGATCGTCGCCCCCTGGGACCGCCACCCCAACGCCCAGGGGCACCGGCTCATCGCCGAGGGGCTCCACGCAGCGCTCCTCCCGCTATTGTCCGGGGTGGCGCCGCGCGCGGCGGCCCGCTGAGTCGCGCCGCCCGCATCGTTCCTCCCCCTCTCCGCCCCTGATGTTCCGCATCCTGCGCGTCTTCCTGGTCGCTGCCGCCGCGGCGCTCCTCACCGCGGGGTTGCATCTGACGGTCACGACCGTCGAGCGCGACCTGCTTGGCCACTTCTCGTGGATGTGGTGGACACGCGACCAGCTCTGGGTCACGCCGCTCTCGTACCTCGTGGTCTTCGCCGGGCTCGCCATCCCGGCGGCAGTGCTGCACCTGCTGGCACCGCGCCGCATCTCCCTTCCCGCGGTGGCCAGCGCGTTCGTGGGGCTCAGCGCGCTCTCGGTCCTCCTACTCTTCGATCGCATCGCGTCGTGGGCCTGGGTACTCGTGGCGCTTGGCGTGGCCGTGCAGGGCTACCGCTGGTTCGGCGGTGCAGCCGGCGAGCGGCTCGCCGTGCGACTGGCCACCGCGACGCTCGCGATCTTCGGACTCGGCTTCGCGGTGCTCGGAGGCGGTGCCTACTGGCGCGTCTCGTCGCAGGAGCGAAGCGCCATGGCGGCGCTCGCCGACGCTTCGGCCGGTGCTCCAAACGTCCTCCTCCTCATCCTCGACACGGTTCGCGCGCAGGAGTTCGGGTTGCATGGCAGCCCGCTGGCCACCACCCCGGCCATGGATCGGCGCGCCCGGGAAGGACTGGTCTTCGAGCGCGCCTACAGCACCGCGCCGTGGACGCTGCCGTCGCACGCCTCGATGTTCACCGGCCACTACGCCAGCCAGCAGTCCGGCGACTGGGCCACGCCGCTCGACGACGCGCACGCGACCCTCGCCGAGCGACTGCGCGATCGCGGCTACGCCACCGGCGGATTCGTCGCCAACCTCATCTCCACCGGCTACCGCACCGGGTTGGCGCGCGGCTTCATCCGCTACGAGGATGTGGAGCGTTCGTTTGCCGAAGTGATGCACAACACCACGCTCGCCCAGTCGGTCGCCATCGCCGGGGCATGGCGCGTGTGGCGGGAGACGCGATGGGTGGGTGGCGTGCTCAGGCAGCTCGCCACCTTCGACCTGCGCCCGAACGGCAACTACACCAGCCACGAGCGCAAGAACTCGGAGGAAGTGGTGGGCGATTTCCTTCGGTGGCAGGGATCACTGGAGGGACGCCCGTTCTTCGCCTTCCTCAACCTCTTCGACGCGCATGGACCGTACATGCCGCCGGCCCCCTACCGCGAGATGTTCGAACCCAAGGGGCTGGCACTGGGCCGCTACCGGGGGGCCATTCGCTACATGGACGACCAGATCGACTCGCTGCTCAACACGCTCGAGCGGCGCGGCGTCCTGCAGAACACGATCGTGGTGATCTCCTCGGATCACGGAGAGCTGTTCGGCGAGCACAAGCTCACGGGACATGGCAACGCCCTCTACCTCCCGCAGCTGCACGTCCCCCTCATCGTGCTGGCGCCGGGGCGCGTCCCGGCGGGAACGCGCGTCCCGGTGAGCGTGTCGCTGCGCGACCTGCCGGCGACCATCCTCGACCTGGCCGGCGTTGCGCCTGGCGAGGCGCGAGTCCCGGGCACGTCGCTGCTCCGCGTGGCACGCGGCGAGGCGGGGGCCGTGCCCAGCCGCGTCATCGCGGAGGTGAATGCCGGCATCAACGACGATCCGCAGAACCCCACCGCCAAGGCCGACCTCAAGACGGCGGTGGATGACACGCTGCACGCCATCGCCACCAGTCGTGGCGCGCTGGAGGCGTACGCGCACGCGGTCGACCCGGACGAGCTGACCGACCTGGCCCGTGATACGGCGCGCCGCCCAGCCGTCGCGGCCTGGGTGGACCGGATGCTCGACTCGGTGGGGGTGCAGTGGCCGCGACGCGCCACGCCGCGCATTCCTGCCTCGCGAGGGACGCCATGACCACGCGCGCACGCCGCGTCGCCGACGTCGTGGTCACCGCGTTCGCTTTCGCCCTGGTGGCGGGGACGCTGCACGCGCTGGTGTCATGGATTCGCCGAGACGTGCTGCGCGACCTGCTGCGCACGTGGATGTCGCCGGACGTCGCGTGGATGGCCCCGTTCGGCTATCTCCTCCTCTTCGTCCCCATCGCCCTGGCCCTGGCGCTGCTGGTGGTCGCGGTCCCGCGCCTGCCCGCGTTGCGCCTGTCGGCGTTCACCTTCGGGACGCTGGCGGCCTTCTCGTTCCTGCTGCTCTTTCCGCGGCTGCACCAGTATGCCGCGCTGGTGCTGGGAATCGGCATCGGCGTTCGCGTCGCCGGCAGCGTCGCCGGCCACCCCGACCGGTGGCGGCCGCGCCTGGCACGGACGGCGTTGGTGCTGGCGGTGGTGGCGGCGGCGGCATGGGCGTACCAGGGCGGGTCGCGCGGGCTGCGCGAGCGCCGGACCCTGGCGGCGCTGGGCCCGGCGCCCGCCGGCGCCCCCAACGTGCTGCTCCTCATCCTGGACACCGTGCGCGCCAGTTCGCTGTCGCTCTACGGTGCCGAACGCGCCACCACACCAAGGCTGGAGCGCTTCGCGCAAGGCGGCACCACCTTCGACTGGGCCTTTTCCACCGCGCCCTGGACGCTCCCGTCGCACGCCTCGATGTTCACGGGGCGCTACTCCAGCCAACAGACGGGCAACTGGACGTCGCCGCTCGACGGCGCGCACGCCACGCTGGCCGGCGTCTTCTCGTCGTACGGCTACGCCACCGCGGGCTTCACGGCCAACCTCGTGGCCACGCCGCGGGGATTCGGGCTCGATCGTGGCTTCTCCCGGTACGAGGATCACCCGCACTCGCTGCGACAGGTGATGCTGAGCACCACGCTGGGGCAGGCCAGTTCGTTGCGGAATGCGTACGAGGCCCTGGTGGAGCAGCGCTGGGTCGGGCGCGCGGTGCGCGAACTGGCCAAGTTCGACTTCGAGCCGCGCTACTCGTACCCGGACAACGACGCCAAGTCGGCGGAGATGATCAGCGGTGCCTTCCTGCAGTGGCAGGCGCAACGCGGCGACCGCCCCTTCTTCGCCTTCCTCAACTTCTTCGATGCGCACGGCCCGTACGAGTCGCCGGCGCGCTACGACACGCTGTTCGGCCCCGGGGAGCGGGTGCGCGACAAGTACGACCGCTCCATCCGCTACATCGACGATGCGCTCGCCTTGCTCTTCGACTCCCTGTCGGCGCGCGGCCTCCTGGACCGCACCATCGTCGTGGTGACCTCGGACCATGGGGAGCAGTTCGGCGAGCACGGGCTGGGGTGGCACAGCAACTCGCTGTACGAGCAGCTGACGCACGTGCCGCTGCTCATCCGCTATCCCGCGCGCGTCCCGGCGGGTGCACGCGTTTCCCAGCAGGTCACCTTGCGCGACCTGGCCGCAACGCTCGCGGACCTGGCCGGGCTGGCCGATGCACGCGGACTGTCGGGGACGTCGCTCGCGGCCACGTGGCAGTCGCCCGACGCACGCGGCAGCGCCGCGCTGGCGGAACTGAGCCGGGGGGTCAATCCCGATCCCAAGGCGCTCAACGCACAAGGTGACATGCGCGCCCTGGCCGATGACTCGCTGCACTACATCCGGAATGGTGACGGGTCGTTCGAGATCTACGCGTACCGCCGCGATCCGCGTGAGGAGCAGAACCTCGCCAAGGGTGTGCATGCGGCGCTCGTGCCGTCGCTCGACTCGGCGGCGGCGCGGGCACTGCGCCCGTCGACACCCGCGCCGGGGACGCGGCCGTGATGACTCGCCCTGACGAGAAGCCTGCCGTCGCGCCCGTCGCGCCCGCCGCTCAACCCGCCGCTCAACCCGCCGCTCAACCCGCCGCGCGAGCCGCCGACGTGGCGTGGCTGGCCGTGGGGGGTGCCGCCGTGGCG
>CAZVDJ010000245.1:0-6592 GCA_964626245.1 uncultured Gemmatimonadaceae bacterium | reverse complement strand
AGCGCCGTTAGGCGCCGGCGTCCGCGGCGCCGAATCGGGGCGCACGGGGACGGGGCGCGGAGAGGCGGCCGTGTCGCCCTGCCCGGCGGGTGGCGGCGTGGCGCTCGATCCCGGCAGGCGGACCGTCTGCAGCTCCGACGCGTTCAGCGGCGGCGAGAGCAGGACGCGTTCACCTTCCTCCAGTCCGCGCGTGATGATGACCTCGTCGTCGTTCATCGCGCCGGTCGCCACTTCCTGCCGGACCGCGCCGGAGCCCGTGCGCTTGTAGACATACGGCACGCCCCCCTCATTGATCACCGCCTCCAGCGGGACGAAGAGGGCGTCCTTGATCACGAGCGTCTCCACCGCGTTGCTCGTCGTCATCCCGGGGCGCAGCGTCGTGTCGGCCTGCTCCACCAGCACCTTCACCTCGAACACCTTGGCGTCGGCGTTGGGACGCTGCTCGCCCACGTTGGCCACCGCCACCACCTTGCCGCGCAGCTTCTTGGAGGGGTCGGCGTCGAGCGCCACCGTCACGGGATGCCCCGCCGAGATCTTCCGCACGTCGATCTCGTTCACGTAGGTGATCGACTCCATCTCGTTCAGGTCGGGGAGCGTTGCCACCGTCGGGTCCCAGGCGTTCACCTGCGAGCCGGTCGTCTTCTTCCGGCCGTTCCATTCCTTCACGTAGATCACCATCCCGCTGGCGGGGGCACGGATGGTGAAGCCCTGCATCACGGTCTGGATCAGTTCGCGCCGGTTGCGCTGCCGCTCCAGGTCGGCTCCCACCTCGCGCATCTTCGCTTGCGCCTGCTCGGTTTTGGTCTTGTAGTCCAGCTTGGCCTGCGCCAGCGCGCGCGTCGCCTTCTCGTGGTCGATCTCGGCCTGGCGCTTGACCGTGGGGGCCTCGAACACCGCCTGCTCCTTGGCCAGCCGCTTCTCCTCCAGCGACAGCTCCATGGTGCGCATCTCCTCGCGCGCCTTGGACAGGTTGAGCGTGGAATCGAGCATCGCCTGCTCGTATTGCGCCTCGGCCTTCTGCAGGGCGAGCGACACCTCCGCGAGCTTGGCGGCAATGCCGGAGCGATCCAGGTCGGCGACCACCTCGCCCTCCTTGACCACCGACCCTTCCGGGATGATCGAGGCGATCTTGGTCTGGTAGGCTTCGGCCTGCTGCATGTTGGGCGGCCCCTGGATCTGCACGAACTTGCGCGCGCGCAGCTCACCCGCGGTCGTCACCACCACGCGGAAGTCGCCCTTCTTCACTGCGGCCACCAGCGCGGGGTCGTCGGCTCCCGCGTCGCGGGCCAGCAGCCAGGCGCCGGGAACGGCCAGGGCCACGATGACGGCGGCGATCACGAACCAACGATTGCGAAGGCGCTGCATGGGCCGGCACTCGGTCTGTTGGGGAACGCCACGATGCGGCGCGATCCGATCCCGGGGGAAGGGACCGCGCATTAGCTCTGGATTAGGATGTACCCCGCACCCCCCCGAACGAGCGGGGGGCGCGAACCCGGGCGTTGGACACCGGGTGACCGCCAGAAGGTTGGTCCTCCCCGGTCCGGCCGACTGGGGGCCGACTGGGGACGACGTGGGGTCAGCGTTGGATCAGCGTGGGGTTGGCGCTGATCTCCGACCCCGGCACTCCGCACGTGCCGACAGCCTCGACGATTCGACGGCTGTCGGGAGGCCGCACGCTACGCGCCGCCGGCGCCCTGGTTCGGGATGGGATTCGCGTCGCCCTCGAAGGCGATGCGGATGCGCTGCGCCCCCTCCCACAGCACCAGCCGCCCCAGCGCCGGGAGCAGTTCGTGTCCCGACGTGAGGGTGAGCATGTGATTGCCCGCCAGCTGCCCCACCTTGCTGGCAAAGCAGGTGCTGCCGTAGGGAAAGAGGATCTCCGACTCGCTCGCCGCCGCCTGGTAGAAGAGGATGTCGCCGCGCGACGGATGGCTCGTCGCGTTCTCCACCGGGACGCCGAGCTGGAAGTCACCTAACGGCGCCCACGCGGCCTCGCCGCTCCAGCGGGCCTGGATCAGGTCGGTCTCGAAGGGAAGGAGGGCGGCGAAGGCGGCGCACGTGACGGGGGCCTTGTCCACCTCGAAGCGCGCCGAGAAGGTGAGCGGCCCCACCGTGATCACCACCGGCTTCATGGCACGGCGAGCGTGACCGTCCGTCCCGCCCACTGCGCGGGCGTGATACGCTGCTTCACCACGCGGCGTTCACCGCTGGGCGACTGCCAGGCGACCTCCAGGTCGAAGGGGGCCGATGAGTCGAGCGTGAGGTGCACCGGGATCGCATTCTGCGCGTCGTATCCCGAGCCGCCGTCCACCAGCCAGGCGCCGAAGGGACGCCCGTTTCGCGAGGCGCGCAGCACGGCCCCCGCGCGCGTGGCACGTCCATTCGCATCCACCATGCGCACCCGCACCGCGCGGGCGTTGCCGTTCGTGACGCCATCGTTGCGCAGCAGGTAGTGCATCCCCGTCGGCTGCACGCCGGTGAGCGCAAGGTCGACATCGCCATCGTGGTCAAAGTCGTACCACTGTGCCCCGTGGTCCGACTCGAGCGCCTTGAGCGAATCCGGCGTCACGTCCTGGAAGCGGGCACCGGTGTTGCGAAGGAGGTAGTCGCGGTAGCTCGTCCCTCCCGTCACCGTCCCGTTCACGTAGAGATCGACGCGACCATCCTGGTCGAAGTCGGCCAGGGCGCAGCTGTCGTAGCGCGCATCGATCGCCACCCCCCAGGCCTCGCTCACCTCGTCGAAGCGCCCCTCGCCGCGGTTGATGAAGAGGCCGTTCTTTCCGTAGTTGGCGGTGACCAGGTCCAGGCGTCCGTCGTTGTTCACGTCGGCCACACAGGTGCGCACCGTCCCGTTGGTGCGTTCGTTCGGCGTGCGACCGCCCCACTGCACCCCCGCCTCGGCCGCGATGTCCGTGAACAGCGAGCCGTCGTTGCGCCAGAGCGCGTTGGCGTCGCCATCCATGTTCCCCTGGTACAGGTCCAGGTCGCCGTCGTCGTCCATGTCGAACCAGACGCCACCAACGCTCCTTCTGGTGTCCGCCAGCCCCAAGGCGGCGGCCGCGTCGGAGAAGCGCCCGCCGTCGTTGCGGAAGAGGACGTTCGCCCTGTCGCGGAAGGCGACGTAGAGATCCAGGTCGCCGTCGTGGTCGACGTCGACGAAGGCCGGCTGCCGCACCGCCCCCGAGTCGATCGTGATCCCCGCGTCGCGGGTGACGTCGGCAAAGCGGCCGCCGTCGTTGCGGTACAGCCGCAACACGCCGCCGGGCCCCGGCGTGAAGCCGACCAGCAGGTCCACGTCACCGTCGGCGTCGTAGTCGGCGAAGGCCACTGCGCGCGTGGGACGCGCGTCCGCCACCCCGGCCGCCATCGCCACGTCGGCAAAGGTGCCGCCGTCGTTGCGGTAGAGCCGGTTGGCGGCACCGTTGAAGCCCACGAAGAGGTCGGCGTCTCCGTCGCCGTCGACGTCGCCCCACGCATTGGTGAACGTGCCGCCAGCCGCAAACAGGTCGGGCTGCACCGGCGTGAAGCGCGGCGACTGCGCCACGAGGGCGGCCAGCGCCGCTCCCGCGCACAGCGCCGCGGTCCCGGCGGCGGTCTTCCAGGTGTAGGCCCCCAGCTGCATCGAGTCTCCGGTGGCGGGCGTGGCTCGGTGAACTACGGGAACAGCTTGCGGTACGTCTCTTCGTTGAAGCCCACGATCAGCGTCTTCCCCTTGCGCAGCGCCGGTGCCCGCAGGTTGCCGAAGGGGCCCAGGATGGCCGCGTGGAGCTCGGCCTCCGTGGGAGGGTTCTTCTTGAGGTTGAGCCGAGTGACGTTCTTGCCGCGCATGGAGACGATCACGTCCACTCCCTTCAGTACGGCCTTCACCGCCTCGGCGTCATAACGCGTCTTCTTGGCGTCGACCCTGGACGCCGGCGCAACGCTCTTTCGTCCCAGGAACTCCTGGGTGGCGATGCACGCGTCTCAGCCGGGGCGCAGGTAGGCCCACTCGACCTTGTCCTTCGTCATGACGGTGTTGGGGTGTTTCGTGAGGATCCCGGACGGCACCTCGATCCGGGGGTGCCGGTCGTTCGGGGGGCAACTTCGCTCGGCGTGCGTGCGAAGGCAACGAGCAGTGGCCGTCTATCCATTCGCGTGTAGCTTCGACCTTCCTCTTGCGTGCGAGTGGCTCCGATGCGACTCACCAGTCCCCTCCTCATCGGCGTCGTCATCCTTGCGGCGTGCGCCGGGCGCACATCGCGCCGAGCGTCGTGTCCGCCCGTGCCCGAGGCGCAGTGGCTCGCGGGTCAGCCCGTCTATCGCGACTGCAGCGTGGACCGGGAGGCCCGGCAGACCGTCACGCCTCGCGTCGAGTACTCGGCAACGAGCGGGCAGTCGTGCCTGCGGGCGTCCATCGAGGCGGTGGTCGATACGTCGGGTCGTGTCATTGCCTCAACGGCACGAACCGTTCGGTCCACCGACCCGGGATACGCGGCAGCGGTGTTGGCGACGCTCGACGCGCGACGCTACGAGCCCGCCCGACTGGAGGGTCGCGCAGTGCCGCAGCTCGTCCGCATCGAGGCCGTGATGCAGTCGCGCGCGATGGTCGTTCGAATGGGCGATCCCCTGCCCAGCGGGAGAAGCGCGCCCCGTCCCACGTGCTGATCGCCGATCGGCACTCGCGACCGGCATCGCCCTGAACCTGACGGCGCTACGACGGCACCACGTCCCCGGTGCGCCCCGTTGCCCGATCGTAGGCAATGATGTGCGACCACTCGTCGGCGTCCGAGCGCGCGACGACCGCCACCACCGGTTCCGTGTCGCTGAGGTTGAACACCTCATGCGGCACGCCCGGCTCGATGAAGATGAAGTCGCCCGCTCCATTCTCCACCGATTGCGTCAGCCGGTCGCCGAACTCATGGCGCACCCGACCCTTGAGGATGTAGAGCATGACTTCGAAGCCGACGTGCACGTGCGCGTACGCCACGGCGCCCGGCGGAACCGTGGCGATGTTCATGGAGAGGTGCCTGGCGTTCACGTTCTTGGACGACATCCCGGCCTGGTACTGGATGCCGTTCCACGCCCGCACGCTCTCCCCGCCTCGAATGACGGAGATCCCGTCATGGTGCTCCACGAACTGGGTCAGGTCCACGGTCAGCCAGCCGGCAAGAGGTTGTTGACGACAGCGGCCATCAGCGATGGACCGGAGAGATACGCGGCGCTGCGTTCCGCAGCAACGGGCAGGCGGCCGCCATCGATTCCTCATCCTTCGATCATCATCTCGCAACGATCGCCTCACGCCGCCGTCATCGTGCGATGGTATGCTGGCCTCCAACCGGCATCCGGAGCATCCATGACCCCCACCGCACCTGTCCGCCTGACGCGCGAGCCCAACGTGGTCCCGATGATCGACGTGCTGCTCGTCCTCCTGATCATCTTCATGATCACCACGGTCATCGAGCGACGAACGCTGGACCTCCAGCTGCCGCAGGAGACCGTCCAGTCGTCACCGGCGCCGTCCATCGTCCTTGCCGTCGATCCGGGGCCTCGCTACACCCTCAACGGCACCCTGATCGAGGCGCCGAGCCTTCCCACGGAGCTGCAACGCGTCTTTCGAGACCGCCCGGAAAAGATCCTCTTCGTGAAGGGGTCGCCGGCGGTGCGCTACCAGGACGTCGTGCAGGCCTTCGACGTCGCGCGTGGTGCAGGGGTGCGCGTCACGGGCGTCGTGCTGCCTCGCTGATCGTGCAGCCGCGCCAGCGGTGTCACGGCCGAGGTGTCACGGCCGCGCGCCGCCAGGCGCCCGAAGCCGCACCATCGGCACCGCCCACGTCACCGAATCCCCCACCACGCGATCTGCTTCGCTCACCACCTCCAGGCGCGTCGGCCGCACCTCGTACATCGTCGCCGCCCGTTCCTTTCCCGGATAGAACGGCGTCCACTCCGCGTACCAGTACGCGCCCTTCTTCGTGACATTGCGCACCTCGCGCGACACCCCCTGCATCGTGACGTACCGCAGCCCCGTGGCATCGAAGTAGTACAGCGTGACCCGCGCGTCGCGCGCCAGCTCGCGCACCTTGCGCGACCGCGGGTTCGTCACGAACCGCACGACCATTGCCGAATCCGGCGGCGCCGGATCGATGGTGCGCGCCGACGATCCACCCGCGGCGTCCCGGGTAATGAGCGCCGCGAAGCGCGCGGCCCTGATGATGTCGCGCGCGACCGCGAGCACCCGCCGATCGGCGGAATCGAGCGCCGTCGCCTGTCGTGCAGCCGCTGCCGCTGGACGCTGCGCCTCAACCAGCCGCGGTGTCGCCAGCCCCGACGTCGCGAACACCGTCGCCGGCATGGCCGCCAGCAGCAAGGGCGTGCTACGCATCGCCCACGATCGCCTCGGCCTCCATCTCCACCAGGAACTCGTCACCCACCAGCTCGGCCCGCACCAGGGTGTTGGCGGGCAGGATGTCGCGAAAGCGCTCGCCGTGCGCACCGGCCACAGCCTCCCAGTGCTCCATGCGGGAGACGTAGACTCGCGTGCGCACCACGTCCTCGAGCCGCCCCCCGAGCGACCGCAGCGCCCCCTCGATCTTGTCGATGACGAAATGCGCCTGCG
>CAZVDJ010000244.1:0-6598 GCA_964626245.1 uncultured Gemmatimonadaceae bacterium | reverse complement strand
TGCCGGTTTAGCAAACCGGTGCCTTCCGCCTCTCGGCCACGTCTCCAGGGCGTGCGGTGACCGCGTGGGCGGGGCGCGCACTGGAACGCCGGATGTTAGTCCGGGGGGTGGGGGGCGTCAACGGAGCGCCCCCGCTCGGCCTGGCCGAGGGCGGTCCGTTGCGGCCGTGGCGACTACGGGATGCGGAGGATCTCCTTGACGTTCGCGTCCAGGTCGGCCGCGTCGATGTAGCCAATGGCGCCGGGCGACTTGCGCACCGCCTCCTTCACGGCCGCGGCGTCCGCCCCCTTCTTGGGGGCAAGGGCCTGTCCCGAGAGGGCCAGCTTGGTCCACTGCGCGCGCACGATGGTCGACGGCTTCTTCACCAGCTTGAGGTAGAACTTCTGCGTGAGCACCACGTCGCCATGCTCGATGATCTGCACCTTCGTGCCATCGGGCCAGGTGGTCATGGAACCGCCGAACATCTCGGCCACCTGGTCGGCGGAGAGCGTCTGCGACTGGCTGCTGGAGACGACGACGCTGATCTGCGCCTGGGCAGCGCGCCAGAGCGGCGCGGCCACGGCGAGGAGCGCGGCGAGCAGGGTGGTGCGGAAGAGGCGGGAACGGCGCATGGAGGGCCTCGGGGCGGTCATGGCAGGGTCCCCTCCACGACGGGCGTGGAGGAGCACGTCGTGGTTAGAGTCCGAACGCATACGACAGGTCGATGCGGAGTTCCGGGTAGTTCACGCGCTGCCCGTGGAAGCGGTAGCGGTGCACGCTGCCGTCGAACTTGAGCGCCACCTGCGGAATGGGACGGTAGACGAGACCGGCGGTGGCCTTGGAGAAGATGCCGTCGTCGGCGACCCCTGCCTCGTCGTCGCCGCCGTAGCGCTTGGCGGCGATGGTCTCCGGGTTCTTGTAGCCGTCCCACTGGATGTAGGGGGCCACCTCGCCGCGCGCCGTCTCGAAGGAGTAGCCCGACCGCAGGTACCACGTCTGGACGGTGTGGTCGCCGCGGGTGTTCACGTTCGACGCGGCAACCGGGCCGCTGGGATTGAGGAGGAAGCGCGCGCGCTGCGCCGCGTTGACCCCGGCATCGCGCACCACCGTCACCACCGACGCCGCGTCACGCTCCGCCTTGTGCTCGGCGCGGGCCCACTCGAGTTGCAGGAGCCACGCCCCGACCTTTGCCTCGCCGTACACGTTGGCCACGGTGAAGGAGTCGCGCGCCATCCACGGGAGCACGCCCGACTTGGGTGAGGAGTTCCCCACCGTGATGTCGGAGTTGGTGCCGCCGCCCGACGTGTAGCCCGACAGGCCCACGGTGTAGCTGCCGCGGCCAAAGCTGTAGTTCACGTCGTAGCCCAGCGGGAAGGTGCCGTCGACCGTGCGCCCTTCGCCGTTGTCGGTGGACACCGAGTAGTTCAGGCGCCCCTTCCCTAACGCGACGAAGCCGTAGGCCATGGCCGTCGTCGTGCGGGAGACGAGGAGATGGTCGCCATCGAAGCTCTCGGGCGGCTCGATGCCGTAGTAGGTGGGCACCGCGTCGAGGATCTCGTTGTACAGCCCGAACTTGCGGTAGATCTTGCCCACGCGGAGGTTGAGCGCGTTGGAGAAGGTGTACTCACCCCACATGTTGCGCACGTCGATGGTGCGGGCGCCCGAGCCGTTGAGGTTCACGAACGCCTTGAACTTCGCGTCGATCTGGTGCTGCACCATCACGTTGAAGAAGGGCTGAGACCACTCCTTCGGCCCGGTCGCCTTGACCACGCGCGAGCCGTCCCATTCCGGCACGCCGAACGACTTCTCCAGTCGCGTGGAGAAGTAACCGTAGACGCGCAGGTCGTCCTGCGCCGAGCCGGGCGACGGCAGGGCGGCCAGCAGCCCGGCGGCCAGCGCGGGGATCCAACCCGAGTTCCAACGCATGTGCGCTCCCTCTGGATACGTGAACAAAGTCTCATGGACGACCGTGCCGACATGGGCCGCCGAGTTGGAGTGTCGGAGGTGCGCTGAAGATGTTTAGGCGAACTTTGTTGGAGTGTGCTAACGGACGCCGCCCCATCGCACGATGCAGGAGGCGGAACGGCCGGCCGACACTGGGAGGGGTGGCCGTGCGCGTCGACCGTCGCGCACGGCGCCGGGCACGTGTCCTGGCTCAGGGTACCTCCGCTGGAGTGAAATCGGCATGCGCTGGTTGGCCAACTTCGGAACGACGACGAAGGTCGTGGCAGGGGCCGTGGTGGCCACCGCCTTCCTGTCGGTTGTGGGCGTGGTGGCGGTGCGCCGGGTGGAGCGCCTCAACGCGGTCATTGCCACGCTGCACCAGCGCGACCTGCGCGGCGTGTCGGCGGTGAAGCAGGCGTCGCTCAACGTGCTGGCCATGAGCAACGCGGTGAACCAGGCCATGGGGGTGCGCGACACCGCCGAGGTTTCGCTGCAGGCACAGGTGGTCGAGAGCTTCAACGCGGAGTTCCTGGTGAACTTCGCGGCCACCGACTCCACGGTCTCCGACTCCACCTACAGCGCCAAGCTGCTGGAGGTGACGGCGGTGCACGGCCCGTTCCTCGAGGCGGCGCGTCGCGCCCTTGCACTGGCGTCGGCCGGCAACGCGGACGGCGCGCGCGAGGCCGCCATCGAGGCGTCGGCACTGGGTGGGGCGGTGAGCGACCTGCTCGCGGAGATCGCGGCGTCCAAGGAGGTCTTCGGAGAGCAGGCGATTGCCGCCAGCACCGACCTCCTGGAGCGCACGCGCCAGCAACTCTGGCTCGTCGTGGGGGTGGGCGTCGTGATCCTGCTCCTGCTCGGCGTCACGGTGGCGCGCGCCATCACCGGCCCATTGGAGGCCAACGTGCGCGTGCTGGAGGCCGTCGCTCGTGGCGACCTGTCACGCGAAGTGCCCGTGATCGGGACTGATGAAGTGGCGCGCATGGGTCGATCGCTCAACGCGGCCATCGCCGCCCAGCGCGATGCCCTGCGGCGCGCCGAGGAGGCGACGCAAGCCGCCGCCACGCTCGCCGAGCGCGAGCGTGCATCGGCGGAGGACCTGCGGCGCCGCGTGGACGCGATGCTCGCCGTGGTGAATGCGGCCGCCGAGGGCGACCTGACACGCGCGGTGCCGGTGCAGGGGAGCGACGCGATCGCGCAGATGGGGCTGGCGCTGGACGCCTTCCTGCGCGACCTGCGCGACAGCATCACCACGCTCGCGCGCAGCGCGCAGGGACTGGCCGGCGCCTCGGAGCAGCTGGCGGCGGTGAGCGAGGAGATGAGCGCCACCACGACCGAGACGGCGGCCCAGTCGCGCAATGTGGCATCGTCGGCGGAGCGGGTGGCGTCCAGTGTGCAGGACGTGGATCGCGGGACCGAATCGGTGAGCGCCCAGATTCGCTCCATCGGCGCCAACGCGCGGGAGGCGGCGGACGTCGCCCAGCGTGCGGTATCGTCAGCCGCCGGGGCACAGGTCACCATCGAGCGGCTGGAGGCGTCGTCGCAGCGGATCGGGTCGGTGATCAGCGTGATCCGTTCCATTGCGCAGCAGACCAACCTGCTGGCGCTCAACGCCGCCATCGAAGCCGCCCACGCGGGGTCGCTCGGCGATGGCTTCGCCGTGGTTGCCAACGAGGTGAAGTCGCTGGCTGCGCGCACGGCCGACGCCACGCGGGACGTGAGCGAGTCCGTGGAGGCACTGCAGGCCGATGCGCACGAGACCGTGCGCGTGATCCACGAGATCGCCCAGGTGGTGCAGCGCATCCACCAGCTGCAAGCGGTGATTGCGCAGTCGGTGTCGGAACAGGCCAGCACGACCGACGAGATCGCCGCGCGCGTGCGCGACGTGTCCGGGGAGAGCCGCACCATCTCGTCCACGATCGCCGAGGTGGCCAACGCCACGCAGGAGGCCAGCGCCGGGAACGAGCGCACGCAGCATGCGGCCTTCGAACTGGCGCGGTTGGCCTCGGATCTCGAGGCGCTGGTGAAGCGCTTCCGGATCGACGGGGCGGCAGACGCGGCGGCTCCCGCCGCCGCCCCGGCCGACGACGAATCGGTGGAACTGGCAGCGCTCTAGGAGGACCGGTGGCGCCGCGGAACGCGGCAGCCCTAACGAGAGGCGGGCCCGGCGACCATCGCGCCGGGCCCGCCTCGTTCATCGGTGCAACGCTCGAGTGTCCACCGACGGAGGGCGAGGGATTCGAACCCCCAAGTCCTTGCGGACGCCGGTTTTCAAGACCGGTGCAATAGCCATTCTGCCAGCCCTCCCACCTGCCGTCGTCCCGACGTCGACCTACCTCCGCGGGATCGATTCCTTGGGCGCCACGTCGAGCGGGACCGCCGGCGGAATGTCGCCCGTCGCCGGCATCCCCGCCTGCAGCGCGTCGAAGTTGAAGTACTCGGCGATGCGCGTCGACTGTGCCACCTGCTTGGCGCCATCGAGTGCCTTGGCGGCCCCGGCGCGATCGCCCGTCGCCTGCAGGATATCGTACATCATGAATCCCGTGGAGACGTACAACGCGGGAATGCCGACCGAGGCCTTGTCGGGCCAGCCGTCCTTTTCCACGAACGACTGCTGCCCCTTGAAGACGTCCTGCCACAACACCTTGGAGCGCTTCACGTCCACCCACCCTTCGCCCGGCACCATCAGCGTGTCGGCGCCAGGGGTGGGCACATGGTCCAGCAGGCGGCGCGCCAGCCCCTGCGTGATGAGGTACTGCTCCAACCCGAGTTCCCGGCCGTAGCTCCCGGCCGTGCGCGAGAAGTAGATCGGGCGCCCCGGATTGTCCTTGATCATCTGCAGGACGAAGTAGTCCGCGCGCGTGAGGAGCCGCGGCGGGATCTTCGTACGAATGCCGCCGGCCTCGAAGATCACGCTGTCGCGCAGTTCGAGGTACAGCGGAATGCTGTCTGCCTGGTCCATGGTGAGGTTGACCGGCGGCCCCGACGGCTTGAACCAGTTGCCTCCCTTGTACACCTCCGGTCCCCTGGCCGCGTCGTACTCGCGCACCGGGTTGCGGATGAGCTGCCGCGTGTACCAGTCGGTGTTGAGCAACGACGTGTTGGCCACCACCACATCCGGGCGGATCCCCTCCACCTCCTGCGCGTACCAGAGCGGGAAGGTGTCGTTGTCGCCCACCGTCACCAGGATGCCGTACGGCTCCACCGAGTTGAGCAGGTCGTGCGCGAACGCGGCGGTGGTGTGGTCCTTCTTGCGCGTGGAGGCGTCCCAGTTGCCCACCATCGGGACAAAGGCGAGCGCGAGCACCGGCGACGCCATGAGCCAGCTGCGCTTGCGCGGCAGCTCGAGCGTCTCCTTCCCCAGCTTCACACTTTCGCTGCCTAACAACGCCGCGATCGACTCCCAGACGAACGCCAGCCCGAGCGCGGCCCATACGGACCACGCCGAGAAGCTCCAGAGGTAGAAGTAGTCCCGGTCGCGGACCTCGCGTTCCACCGCATCGCCCAGTTCGGGTGACTGCGAATATCCGTACCTGAAGTTGAGGTACTTGATGAGCGCCAGCGTCATGGTGAACATCAGCGGCCCGAAGAACCAGAACGACTGGCGGTCGCGCTTCCAGTGCACCCAGCCGCCGAACAGGCCCAACACCAGGAAGAGTGCCGCGAGCACCGCCTGCAGCGTCTGCGCCTGCCCGTACGGGTCGCGCCACCACTGCCACTTGAAGTACATCCAGTACATCGCGACCTGCGCCGGGTACACCCGGCTGGGGTCGTTAGGGTCCGGGGCGCCGTACTGCCCGCGGTTGAAGTTGTACACGAACCGGTCCCACGTGACCTTGTCGAAGGTGCACGAGACGGTCAGCTCGGTGGTGCAGGCCGTGGGTTCCCCCTCGGCGATGGCCGGGAAGTGCGCGGCGCGGATCGGCTGGGTGGCGAACGGGGTCATCCCCAGCAGCACCGCTCCCACGCACGCCAGGATGAGCTTCCAGCGCAGGATCGACTGCGGCCGCCGCACCATCACCGCGAACGCCACCGCCGGCGCCGCCAGGAAGCCCGCCATGTGGTTCGCGAAGCCCAGGCCCAGCAGATAGGCGATGAGGACCAGCAGCTTGTCGGCCTTGGGGCCATCGGGATCATCGCACCAGCGCACGGTGAGCCAGGCCACCAGCGCCACGCCGATCAGCGCCACCGTGTAGACCTTCTCGTTCACCACCGACTGCGACCAGACGGTGAAGGCGGTGGCGCCGATGAGCGCCGCGGCCCCGGCCGCCACGATGCGCTGCCAGCGTTCGCTGAACCAGCTGACCAGGACCCGCTCGGTGATGAGGAACCACATCGCGGCCGACGACGCGCTGCACAGGGCGGCCAGGATGTTCACCTTCATCGCCACGTTCCCCCCGATGGGGAGGATCGAGAAGACCCGTCCCAGCAGGACGAAGAACGGATTTCCCGGCGGGTGCGGGAGCCCCAGGATGTAGGCGGCGGCGATGTACTCGCTCGTGTCCCACATCGCCGTGGACGGCCCCAGCGTGATGAGGTACAGCAGGAAGACCAGCGCCCCCGCGACGGCGGCCGCCGCGTACGACGGTCGATAATCGAGATCGGTCATCTGGAGAGCAGAGGACGAGAAGACGAGAAGACGAGAAGGCGAGGGGTGAACGCCCCTCGGTTCGGC
>CAZVDJ010000243.1:0-6652 GCA_964626245.1 uncultured Gemmatimonadaceae bacterium | reverse complement strand
GATCGCTGGTGCCAGGACGAGTTTCGCCACGGCGAGGCCTTCGCGGTGCTGATGCGCGCGAATCCGCACACGCTGCAGGGGATCAACAAGCTGTGGATCCGCTTCTTCCTGCTCGCGGTCTTCGCCACGATGTTCATTCGTGACCACCTGCGGACGAACTTCTTCGACGCGCTGGGGATGGACGTGGACTGGTTCGACGATCGTGTCATCCGGCTGACGAACGACATCAGCCAGCAGGTCTTCCCGGACACCATCGACCTGGACAACCCGAAGATCTGGGCCAACCTGCGGCAGATGCTCGCGAACACCCGTGCCCTCGAGGGGGCATCGGGGCTCGCGGCCCTTCGCCTCAAGGCGTCCAACGCGCTGTGCTTCGTGCGGATGTTCCTCCAGCGGCCGAGGCGGAAGGAGCTTCCGGCCAACGTGCGACTGCAGCCGGCCTGGTAGGAGGGGAGCCATGGGCGTCGTCACGAACGTGCGCAAGCGCATCTCGATCGATCCGCGATGGCTCCCCTTCGCGGACATCGGCACGGCCGACGTGCCGTTCCAGCGATTCCTGCGGCTGAGCCTCTTCCAGCTCTCCGTCGGGATGGTGACGACGCTCTTCTTCGGGACGCTCAACCGCGTCATGATCGTGGAGTTGCAGGTGCCGGCCGCGCTGGTGGCGCTCTTCACCGCGATTCCCCTGCTCGTGGCCCCGTTCCGGGCGCTGATCGGCTTCAAGTCCGACACGCACCGCTCCATCCTGGGATGGCGTCGCGTGCCGTACCTGTGGATGGGAACGCTCTTCCAGTGGGCCGGGCTGGCGATCATGCCGCTGGCGCTGCTCGTCCTCTCCGACCCGCTGCATGCGTCCGCCAAGCCGCTGGGCGCCATCGCGTCGGGGATCGCCTTCTTCCTGGTGGGGGTGGGGAGTCACACCACGCAGACGGCCGGCCTCGCGCTGGCGTCGGACCTGTCCGTGGAGGAAAAACGGCCGCGCGTCGTGGCGCTGATGTACCTGATGCTGCTGCTGGGCGTGGTACTGAGTGCCGTGGCGTTCGGCTTTCTCCTGGCGGACTACGACTCGATCCGGCTGATTCGCGTGATCCACGGCGCGGCGTTCGCCACCCTCTGGATCAACGGCATCGCCTGCTGGCGGCAGGAGCCTCGGCGCTGGGGGATCGAGCCGTACCGCAAGGGAGAGCGGCGGCCGCTCTTCCGGGACGCATGGCGGGCGTTTGCGGCTGGCGGACGGGTGGTCAGGCTGCTGGTGGCGGTGGCACTGGGCTTCTTCGCCTTCAACCTCCAGGACGTCCTGCTCGAGCCGTACGGCGGGCAGGTCTTCCACCTGACGGTGTCGCAGACGACCGGCTTGACGGGGCTGATGGCGTTCGGCGCGGTGCTGTCGTTCATCGTTTCGGCGCGGCTGCTGGAGTCGGGGTGGGATCCGATCCGCGTCGCGGCGATCGGCGCGATCGCCGGGCTCTGTGCGCTGACGCTCGTCCTCTTCGCCTCCGCGTTCGACTCCGTCACGATGTTCCGCGTGGGGACCACCGGCATCGGCTTTGGCGAGGCGATGTTCGGCGTGGGGACGCTGTCGTACGCCATGGCGCTGCGTGACGCCGAGCAGCACGGGATTGCGTTAGGCGCCTGGGGGGCGGTGTTCGCGACCGGCGAGGGAATGGGGCTGGCGCTTTCCGGTGCCATGAAGGACCTCGTGACGCGGCTGGCACGTGGGGGAGGCGAGGGATCGATCGCTCCCGATGTCCTTGGTTACAACTCGGTCTACGTCTTCGAGACGCTGGCCTTGATCATCACGCTGGTGGCGCTGGGGCCCCTGGCGCGCGCGACCGCTGTGGACCGGACGCGCGCGGGTGGGCGCTTCGGCCTGGTTGACCTACCCTCATGACGCCGTAACGGCGGAGGTCCCATGGAGTACATCGATGGCGCACAAGTCGTCCTGTGGGCGTTCTGGTTCTTCTTCGTCGGGTTGGTGATCTACCTGCGGCGCGAGGACAAGCGCGAGGGCTACCCGCTCGACTCCCCGCAGGGGCCGCGCGAAGGATGGCCGCCCGTTCCCGAGAAGAAGACCTACCTGCATGCCCCGCATTCCGAGGGAGAGACGCACTAATGGCTGACCTCAACGCAGTGCCCGTCGACGGGTTCAACGGCTCGCCGCTGGTACCGACCGGCAATCCGATGGTGGACGGCGTGGGGCCCGCGTCGTGGGCGGCGCGCGCCGACGTACCGGACCGCACGGTGCACGGTGCAACGAAGATCGTCCCCATGCGAACCGCGGACGGCTTCTCGGTCGCCGAAGGCGACCCGGACCCGCGCGGGCTCCCCGTCAAGGCGTGCGACGGCCAGGTGGCCGGGACGATCGCCGACATCTGGGTCGACCGTTCGGAGCCGCAGGTCCGCTACTACGAGGTGCAGCTGGCGGATGGCGGCCGGCATGTCCTCCTTCCCGCGGGGTTCGTCCAGTGGCCGAACTTCGGGTTGTGGGGCAATGATCACGTGATCGTGAAGGCCATCACCGCGGCGCAGTTCGCCCAGGTGCCCGCGACGCGCCGAGAGGACGAGATCACGATGCTCGAGGAGGAGCGCATCATGGCGTACTACGCCGGTGGCCACCTGTACGCCACACCCGGGCGCAGCGAGCCGATCATATGAACGAGGAGCGCCGCTGGATTGCGGGAGTGGACGAACCGCTTCCGGCCGGGGAGGAGGTGCTCTGGTCGGGCGCGCCGGACGCGCGTGCGGTGGCGCGACACGTCCTGCACGTGCGCGCGTGGGGCGTGTACATGGGGCTGTTGACGCTCGCGGTGGGCGCGAGCGCAGCCGCGTCGATGTCGTGGGGCGATACGGCCCGCCTGATGGTGCTGCCGTTGCTGCTCGCGGCGCTGCTGCTCGCCGGCATCAGCATGCTGGCGCGGCTGGTCGCGCGCACGACGGAGTACGTCGTGACCTCGCGGCGCGTCGTGCTGCGCGTCGGGATCGCATTCCCGATTGTCATCAACGTGCCGTTGCGCCTGGTGGAAGAGGCCGACGTCCGCAGCTATGGCGATGGGTCCGGGGAGGTGCGGCTCTCGCTTGCGCCATCGGTCAAGCTCGCCTACATCGCCCTCTGGCCGCACGTCGATGCGTTCCGGGGGCTTGCACATCCGCGGCCCAAGCTGCGCGGACTGGCGCAACCGGGAGCTGCCGCGTCGGCCCTTCGGCGGGCGGTGGCAATGGATGGAGGCGGCGCGTCGCTGCTGGCTGGCTTCGACCCGCGCGACGCCGCGCCGGCGCACGCTGCCACCTTCACGAGCAGAACGGAGGCAATGGCCCAATGACGCACGTGGTCTTCGAACGCGAGCCCGGTGCCAGGGCCGACGCGCCTCCCTTCACGATGCCCAAGCCCATTGGGCGAATGATGGTGGCGCTCGCCCTCCTCACCATTCTGGTTGCGGGGAGCGCGCGGCTCTTCGGCATCTCGGCGCGAGTGCAGGAGCTGGCCCCTGCGGTTGGTTCGCGCGCGTTGCTGATGGAAGATCGACCAGCGGGCGGCATCACGATCCGCGATGCGAGCACCGGAGAGCTGGTGCGGGTCGTGGCCAGCGAGGACTCCGCGCGCTTCCTGCGCACCGTGGTGCGGGGGCTGGGGACGCGCAGCGATCCGCGAACGTCCACGCTTCGCGTCCCCTTCACGCTCTCCATGCGCCAGGACGGCCAGCTGACGGTTTCGCGCGAGGGGTCGGCGCGCGTGACCTCGGTGAACGGATTCGGCCTCACACAGGTGGCCGCCTTGCAGGAGTTGCTCGTGGCCGGCGCTGACAACCGCTAGGGCATCGCGTCGCTGAGTGCCGCACGAATGAGGCGAGCGACCTCCGCCGGTCGCTCCTCGTGCAGCAGGTGGCCGCCCTGGAGTACCTCCACGCGCGCGCGCGGCATGAGGGCGGCGGCGTCGTGCGCCACCGCTGGCGAGATCCAGCGATCGCCAGCGCCAACGACGAAGAGCGTCTCGTGCGCGATCGTCGGCAGCGCCCGTCGCAGGGGGAGCAGGTCCCAGTTGGCCATCATCGCGTAGGCCGCGTCCGCATGATCGCCGGACCGAAAGGCGGTCACGTAGTCCCGCTCCTGCCGCGCGCTGAGTCGAGAACCGGTCGAGGCCAGCAACAACTCGATCAGCGGTGACGCGCGCGCCGCGGTGCGCACGAGCGCGCGGGAAGCGGGAGCGCGAAGCAGGTCACCCACGGGGCCACGCAGAATCGCCTGCGCGAACGCCCCCGGCGCCTCGAGCGCGGGGTTGATCCCGATGAGCCGAGTCTCCGGTCGCAAGGCGCCCGTCGCTGCCAGCTGGAGCATGACGGCGGCCCCCGCAGAGTGTGCGATGACGGCCACCGGCGCCATGTCCAACGCATGCATCAGCTCCGCCACGGCCCGTGACACCCGGTCGCACGTGACCTGCGCAAAGCCGGGATGCGAGGTGCCGCCGTGGCCGGGCAGGTCGACGGCGACGAACCGGACACGCGAGGAGAGGAAGGGAAGCAGCGGATCCCACGTGTGCCCCGTGGCACCGGTGCCGTGCAGCAGGAGCACGCGATCTCCCGATCCGCAGGATGCGACCCTCCAGCGCATGCCTGCGACGTCGAGCGTGTCCACTTGCTGTTCGGCTTCGGTCGGATGCACGGGGTTCGTCATGGCGTCTCCTCAGCGCCGGCTCGCGCGCCCCGACGACCGGTCGGCGAGGACGAGAAAGCGCCGCGGCCAGCGAGGGCCGCGGCGCGCTCCCGTCTTCGTGGTCAGGGTGACGAGCCCGCGTGCCGAGCCGATCCAGCGGTGCGTACTGCGCTGGTCTGCGGGGCCGCTGGTGATGCGGCGGCTGCCGGGGTGGCGTCGGTTGCCGCCGGAGCCGCGGTGAGGTTGAGGGTGGGGAAGGGTGTGCCATCCCACTCGGCGCGCCCCCACAGGGCCGGGTAGTCCTTCACCATCCTGGCCGCGTACAGCGGCTTGTACGCGCCCTGGTGACACGTGCTGCACTGCGCCTTTGGCGCGTCACCCATGGGCCCAAGTCGCACCGCGGGGAAGACCGACTGCAGCGGGGCGAGATACCGCGTGTTGAGGTCGCGCAGCATCAGGATGCCGTGATACGCCGTGACGCGCTGCGGCGGCGCCTGCTCCCACGAGGCGAACTGGCGCGAATTGTGGCAGTACACGCAGCCCACCCCGAGCGACTTGGACTGCGAGATCATGAGCGCGTACGTCCACTCCGTCTGCTTGACGGACGACCGGTTGACGGCGTTGGGCGCCACGGTCTGTGTCACCACGCGCGCGCCATCGCGATCGAGGTAGTGCCGCAGGTAGTCGGTCTCCTTGCCGTAGAACCAGAGCCCCTCCGGCAGCGGCTTGCCGCGATGACAGGTGAAGCAGGTGACGCCCGTGTTGGCCACGTGCTGCGAATACTGGCCATTGATGTGCCGGTTCATCTGGATCATCCGGCGCGCGACCAGCTTGGTGTAGATCGGCGCGCCGTTGTCCAACGTGTCGGCGGCCAGGTCCCGCAGGTTGTGGCAGTATTGGCAGTTGTTCGGCCCCGCCACCCAGTTGGTGAACGCGATCATCGTGCGGTTCATCTCCGCCACGGAGATGTCGTTCAGCACCTGCACGTTCTTCCACGGGAGCGGCCCGGGCGAGGGTGGAGGCGACGGCGGCAGCGGCGCCGGAATGGAGATCGCCGCCACCTTTGCCGCATGAGTGGACTTGTCCACCGTGAGCTCCATCGCGGTGCCGCGCTCTCCCAGCTGCACGGACTGCTTGCCGCCAAGGTCGCAGCCGGCGAGCGCGAGGACCGCGGAACCGACGGCGAGTCCGGAACGAACGTGACGCACGCTGGTCATGCGACCCTCCTCGCGCGAGCGCGCTGCTGTACGGTCGGGATTCGTCATGGCTTCACCAGTTCCACGCGCCGGTTGAGACGACGTCCGTCTGGCGTGTCGTTGGACGCGCGCGGACGCGACGATCCGTAGCCGACGGTGCCCGCTATCCTCGTGGAGTCGACGCCGAGTTCGCCGATCAGCCGTTGGCGGACATGGCGCGCGCGCTGCTCGGAGAGTGCCAGGTTGGCGTCGGCCGCGCCGAGGCTGTCGGTGTGCCCCTCGATGATGAGCTGCAGATCCGGATGCTGCGTCAGCAGCGCGGCGATCTCGTCCAGCTGCGGCTTCGACTCGGGGCGCGAGGCGTCGCTGGCCGAGCTGAAGTAGATCGCGCGAATCGCGACTCGGCCCGCCACCGTGAGGGAGTCGTACATCGCCTGCGCCGCGACGACGGGCGCCAGCTCGGCCGAATCGAGCGGTGCCAGCGCGGCGGGGCCCTCCGTGGCGCCCGCTGCCAATGCATAGCTGGGGAAGGTGTCGGGGGCGGCGCCCTGGTAGCGACCGCGCAGGAACTCGAGCTGTGCGGGCGTGAGTGCGTTCTGCGCAGGATAGGCCGGGGCCACCTTGTGCTTCACGGCCCACAGGTACCAGTTGTCGACCACCGTGCCGGTGAGCAGGATGCCGATACCGCCGGTGAAGGTGGTGAGCACCGCGAACCACCATGCCCAGCGATGGATCGATTCCATCGTCGCGTTCCAGCCCATCGTCCAGCGCCAGAAGAGGGCGCCGCGTTCCGCCGCGGTCCCGCGATC
>CAZVDJ010000242.1:2178-6654 GCA_964626245.1 uncultured Gemmatimonadaceae bacterium | reverse complement strand
CAAGGACCTGGCCAACGCCCACTGCGACGTCTTCAGCAACAGGCGTACGTTCGCCACCGCGAGCGCCAGGTTCCGCTCAGGGTCGACCTCGAGGGTCCGCGCACGTTCCAGCGCCTGCAACGCGCCAACGCGATGCGCTGGTCCTTCCCCGAGTGCACCGCTGGCCTCGGCAGCGAGCGAGAGCGCCTCCCACGCGCGTGGATCCTGCGCGAAACGACTCGACCAGGTCTCGGCGGCAAGCCGCAAGCGCTCGGTTCCATAGCGTACGGCCCGATTGCGCCGATCAAGTTCCGGATCAGAAGGTCCCGTCGCCATCCGTTCGAATGTCATCGGCCAGAACGCGATGGAGTCTCCCTCCCATGATGGATACGCCGCGAATTGTTCGGACCCGATCGCCATGCGACCGACTCGAACCCGAGTATTCTCCACGAACCAGACGCGTCGAAGGCTGGAGAATGCCGCGGACGTGGTGGCGCGATCGCCGACGAGCAGGGCGCGCTCGAAAGCCTGCGCCGCACTCCAGTAGCTGCCAGCGAAGGTCCGTCGCCCTCCCACGCGGGTGATCGCGGCATCCCAGGCGTGGGCGTGGCCCGCCAGCAGTTCGAGCAAGGCGCTATCCGACGCAACGGCCTCGAAGCCACGTAGTCGAGCGCGCACGTCGGCATAGCGCGAGCGCGCCAGCAGCAGGATCGCGGAATCGAGAGGTGCAACACGACCAGGAGCCATCTGCTGTGCGGCAACGAGCCGCGTCGCAGCTTCTGTAGCAGCATCCGATCCGCCGCTGACTCTCCACATGCGCGCGAGCGCCAGGAATCGCCACGCTTCCAGGTACGCGGGATCGCGGCGAACTGCTTCGGTGAGCAGCGAATCGGAACGCTCGAATCGCCCACTGGTCAGCAGCGCATGTCCATCGGCGAATTGACGCCAAGCGAGCAGCGAGACCGTTGAAGAGTCTTGCCAGCGCGTCCGATGCAACAGGGGAGCGGGACGAAGAAGCTGCATGAACGCCATGCTGACGTTCGGCGATTCGTCCCGGCCAAATGTGATCGAGGCCGAGGGAGTCGGCTCCCGGGGATCCAGCTTCGCTCCAAACAACTTGAGCACAGCCGAGTCTCCCGTGACTTCCGCATGCCAGCGAATTCGCACTGCCGCTCGTGAAGATGTCGCGTCCGACGCAGGCCCAGGAGTGAGTCGAACATCGACATCGCTCCAGCGGACCTTCAATCGGAGCATCTCGCGCTCGATGCGTTGCACGACAACTCGGGTTTCAGCGTCGGTCGCGATCTCGCGCAGCGGCTCGACGAAGAGAGTGACTCGGTCGGACCCGGGACCCAGTGCGGCGGCGGCCGAACTCGGCATGGTACCTCGGCGCAGGTACGGCGAAACCAGGAAGAGGACCACCGCGCCTGCCGCGAGCCACGGCATCGCACCCTTGAGGGTAGGGCGAGGGCGGCCCCCTAGCTTCCCCTCTCTTCCAAGCCCCTCTCGCATCTCCCCCACTCCCTGCCACCGATCCGCCGGCTCCCGCGCCAACGCCTTCATCACCACCCGCTCCAACGCTACCGGCACCCCATCCCGGTGCCGCTTCAGCGGGTCCGGCGCCTCCATCAACCGGCGCATCAGTTCACGCGCTTCGTCTGCGCTGTAGAACGGCCGAACCCCCGCAATCATCTCATACAGCACGCACCCCAGGCTGAAGATGTCGCTGCGATGATCCAGGTCGCGGTCGGCCGTGACCTGCTCGGGACTCATGTACGCCCGCGTTCCGCGCGCCACCCCCGTCGTGCTGTGCGGCGCCCCCTCGACGGGCTCCAACGCCTTGGCGATCCCGAAGTCCGTCAGGTACACGGCGTCGCCCGCCAGCATCACGTTGGCCGGCTTCACGTCACGGTGTACCACCTTGCGTTCGTGGGCGTAGGCCAGCGCGTCGCACAACCGCTTTCCGATGCGCACCACCTCGTCGAACGGAAGCCGACGCTCGCGCTTGATCCGCGCCTGCAGCGACTCGCCATCCACGAACGGCATCACATAGAACGGCCGCCCCTTCCACTCCCCGGCATCGCGCACAGGAAGGATGGCACCGTGCTCGAACTCCCTCAGCAGCCGCGTCTCGAGCGCAAACCGCTCAGCGGCCTTGGAGCCGGCAAACTCCTGGTGCAGCAACTTGAGGGCAACGCGGGAATCGTCCTGCAGGTCGCGCGCGAGGTAGACGACCGCCGAGCCTCCGCTCCCGAGCTCTCGCTCGATCGCGTATCGCTCCGCCACCACCTCATCCGGACCTCCCGCCGTCTCTGACACGCCACCAGGCTCACCGTCAGGTTCACCCTAGCTTGCGTGCTCACGGTCAGCTTCGCTAGGCGATGGTGCCAGCCGTAACCTCAGCAGCGCGAGCGGACCGCCGTCGCCTGTCCAGCACGCCGACACAGCTGACCCTCAGCAGGTTGGGGCGCCGCCTTCCGCGGCGCGGAGCCTCTCAGCGGGCGGTGTCCCCCTCCTCCCCCACCATCTAGTCCACCACCTCCACCACCCCCTGCCGCCGCCGGTCCACCACCAGCCGCAACACGTCGGGCCTGGCGTAGTGACCCACCGGGTCGAAGTTCTGCCGCTCCTCGCGCACCCGCGCATGGTCCAGCGTCGCCACCACGATCCGCTCGTCCAGCGCCACGGGCTCCACCACCCACGTCCCGTCGGGCGCGGCGATGCACGTCCCCCCGCTCGCCATCACGTCATCCGCGCTGGCGCGCAGCAACTCGGCGTCGGGCAGGTGGTCAGGGATGTCCGACCTGCGCAGCACACCGCAGGCAGCAACCACGTACGACCGCCCCTCCCGTGCCGCGAAGCGGGTGATGTCGCCGGTGTTGTGCATCCCGCCGGGCCAAATGGCCACGTGCAGGTCCTCTCCCATCGCGTACAACGCGGTCCGCGCCAGCGGCATCCAGTTCTCCCAGCAGTTGAGCCCACCCACGGTGAACGCGCCCAGCGCATGCGTGCGCAGTCCGTGGCCGTCGCCGGGCGACCAGCTCAGCCGCTCCTCATACGTCGGCATCAACTTGCGGTGCACCGAGCGGATCTCGCCCGCGGCGTCGATGTACACCAGCGAGGCGTACACGCTGTGCCCGCCGCGATCGCCGGGACGCTCGATGCAGCCCAGGACGACCGCCGTACCGTTCGAGGCTGCCGCCTCACACACCGGCCGCAAGTCGCCTCGCTCCACCTGCACGGCCTGGTCCAGGTAGTGCGCGTGCAGGCGCTTCTGCACGGGCGACTCGAAGCGCGCCCCATCCGTTCGCTCGATCCAGAACGGATAGCCAGGAACGAGCGCCTCGCCAAAGCAGGTGAGCCGGGCCCCGGCAGCCGCCGCCTCGGCAATGCGCGATACCACCTTGGCCATCGTGCGATCGCGGTCCAGCCAGACGGGCGCCATCTGCACCGCGGCGACGGTGAGCAGGTCTTGTGGTCGAGAGGTCATGCACCAATCCTCGCACGGCGATGCGCGCGCCGCCATGTCGCCTCTCCGTCCTGTCGCCTCTCCGCCATGTCGCCGCACCGTGACGTCGCCACGGTGCGCCGCCCGGCCACGTCGCCAACTCCCGGCCTCGTTGATTCTGCCGTCATGCGAGGCAGGTACGTTTCGCTCGACTCGCCCCCACGCCGACACGACGCCCAACCCAACCACCCACCTGCTTCCCCATGCCTCGCCACTCTGAATCTCATCGCGCCGAGCGAATCGGATGGCTGCGCGCCGCCGTCCTCGGTGCCAACGACGGACTCGTCTCCACGGCCTCGCTCGTGGTCGGCGTCGCCTCCGCGCAGGCCACGTCGCAGGCGACTCTGGTGGCCGGCATTGCCGGGCTGGTGGCGGGCGCGATGTCGATGGCCGCCGGTGAATACGTCTCCGTCAGCTCGCAGGCGGACACCGAACGGGCCGACCTCGCGCGCGAGCGCCGCGAACTGGCCACCGACCCCGAGGCGGAACTGCAGGAACTCGCGCGCATCTACCAGACACGAGGCCTGTCGCCCGACCTCGCACGACAGGTGGCCGTGGAACTCACCGCGGGCGACGCGCTCGCTGCGCATGCACGCGATGAGCTGGGCTTCACCGAGACGTCCGCCGCACGCCCGTTGCAGGCGGCGGTCGCGTCGGCAGCGACCTTCGCCATCGGGGCGCTGCTCCCACTCGCCCTCACCATGCTGGCGCCGGCGAATGCGCTCGTGACCTGGGTGGCCGCCGGCTCGATGGCGGGACTGGCACTCCTGGGCGGCCTGGCCGCCTCGACCGGTGGAGCGCCGTTAGGGCGCGGGATCGTTCGCGTGACCTTCTGGGGGGCCATCGCGATGGTCGCGACTGCACTCGCCGGGCGCCTCTTCGGGGCGACCGGCGGCTAGCCGCGCCGGCCGCCCATCGGCGATCGCGCGGCTGGCGTCGTCCGCGGTCACGTCGCCCGCGATCACGCCGTCCGCGCCCCCTCCAGATGG
>CAZVDJ010000242.1:0-2078 GCA_964626245.1 uncultured Gemmatimonadaceae bacterium | reverse complement strand
CGTCGTCCGCGGTCACGTCGCCCGCGATCACGCCGTCCGCGCCCCCTCCAGATGGCGGCGGAACCAGTGCGCTGCCAGGCGAGACACCTGCTCCAGCGTCCCCGGCTCCTCGAACAGGTGCGTCGCTCCGCGCACCACCTCGGTCTCCACCGTGCAGTTTCGCATCTGGAGCGCCGCCTGCGCGTTCAGCGCCAGCACCTGCTCGTCGCGACTCCCGATGATCAGCAGCGTGGGCGCGCGCACCTGCCCTAGGGCGCGACCCGCCAGGTCGGGCCGCCCGCCGCGCGAGACCACCGCCCCAACCGACATCGGGTGATCGGCGGCCGCCATGAGCGCCGCCGCGGCGCCCGTGGACGCACCGAACAACCCGATCGGAAGCCCGCGCGTCAACACGTCCTCCTCTGCCCATCGCATGGCGCGCTCCAGTCGCGACGCCAGCAGCGGGATGTCGAAGCGATGCTCGGCGGTCAGGCGATCCACGCGCTCCTCGTCCGCCGTAAGCAGGTCGAGCAGCAGCGTCGCCATCCCTTCCAGCTGCAACGCCTGCGCCACGGCCTGGTTGCGCGCACTCTTGCGGCCGCTGCCACTGCCGTGCGCGAAGATGACGAGCCCGCAGGGGGTGGGCGGCATGGTGAGGTCGGCGTCGAGCCACGCCCCGTCCATTGGAATGCGCACGGCCATCGGACCGGTCGGTGCGCGCTGCGCGGTCATCTCGTGACGAGCCATGCGATCCTCCCCGGGGGCCGAACGCCCCCGTCCGGGCGCTCGCGGGCGCCCTCTGCATCATGGCGCGGCCCTGCGGGCACCGCCATCGGACAATGGGGCGAGCCGTGTCGGCACCCTTCGCACGCGCACCCGCCCGGCAATCCCCGACAGACGGTCCCATCCCCGCTCCACACGTTGGCAGCGTGGGCGCCGACTTCCGCGGCAGCCCAGGGGAGCGCCGCATGCCGCGCACGCCGAACCGTGACCCGAAGGGGCCCGCAGGACCAGCACCCGGTGCACCGCTCCCGGTCTGGCTCGTCGTCCTCGCCCTCGTCCTGCCGCTGCTCCTCGTCCCGCTCTGGGGCGTCCGGAGCGGCGAGGCGCTGACCTACTCCGAGTTCCGCGCGCTCCTCTCCGCCCGGCAGCTCGACAGCCTGGTGGTGAGTGAGCAACGCATCGTCGGCCAACTCGCGATTGCCGGGACGGACACCGTCCTCGGAGCGAAGCGCGCGCTGGCGCTGCGGACCGCGGCCAAGGCGTCCCCTCGCCTGAAGTTCGTGACGATCCGCGTCGACGACCCCGCCCTGGTGCAGGAACTGGAGCGTTCGCGCGTGATCTACTCGGGCGAGATCTCGGCGAATCCGGTGACCTCGCTCCTTGGATGGGTCCTTCCGCTCCTGCTCTTCTACTTCCTCTGGCGCTCGCTCATGCGGCGCGGAGGTCCCGCCGGGCTCATGGCGATCGGGAAGAGCCAGGCCAAGCTCTTCGTCGAGACGTCGACCGGCGTGACCTTTGCCGACGTGGCCGGGATCGACGAGGCGCGCGCCGACCTGATGGAGATCGTCGACTTCCTCAAGAACCCCGATCGCTATCGTCGACTGGGCGGCAAGATCCCCAAGGGCGTCCTGCTGGTGGGGGCGCCCGGAACGGGAAAGACGCTCCTGGCCAAGGCGCTGGCGGGCGAGGCGCAGGTCCCCTTCCTCTCGCTCAGCGGCTCGGACTTCGTGGAGATGTTCGTGGGCGTTGGGGCGGCGCGCGTGCGCGACCTCTTCGATCAGGCGCAACGCCACGCCCCCAGCATCATCTTCATCGACGAACTCGACGCGCTGGGCCGGGCACGCTCGGCGGCCGCCGCCATCGGCGGGCACGAGGAGCGCGAGCAGACGCTCAACCAGCTCCTCGTCGAGATGGACGGCTTCGACTCGCGCCGCGGCGTCATCATCCTGGCGGCCACCAACCGGCCCGAGATCCTGGACCCGGCGCTGCTGCGCCCCGGGCGCTTCGATCGCAAGGTGGCGCTGGACCGCCCCGACGTTCGCGGGCGCGAGCAGATCCTGCGCGTGCACTCCCGCGGCGTGGTGCTCGCGCCCAAC
>CAZVDJ010000241.1:0-6657 GCA_964626245.1 uncultured Gemmatimonadaceae bacterium | reverse complement strand
CGGGCCGTAGACGTTGAAGAAGCGGAAGCCCGACCACGCGGGCGGCGTGCGCCCCGCGCGGGGCAGCACGCCACTCGATGCGACTCTGTGCGACTCTGTGCGACTCGATGCGACTCGATGCGACTCTTTACGAGCGAGAAGCGGCCGGTCCCTATTCCTCGCGCAGCGCGGTCAGGGGAGTCACGCGTGAGGCACGCATCGCGGGCAGTGTGGCCGCCAGCAATGCGCTCCCGACCAGCGCCACGAGCGCCACGCCCAGCGACACCGGGTCCATCGCCCCGATCCCATGCAACTGGTTGGCAAGCAGCCGCCCGCCCGCCAGCGACAACGGCGCCCCCGCCACCACACCGATCGCCACGAGGATGAACGCGTCGCGAAGCACCATCCGGATCACGGTGGCGCGTTGCGCCCCCAGCGCCACCCGCAGCCCGATCTCGCCGGTGCGGCGCGACACCGCGTAGGTGAGCACGCCGTACAGCCCGAAGGCCGCCAGCAGCAAGGCGAGCGACCCGAACCCCGTCGCCAGGCGGGCCACCATCCGTTCCGAGCGAATCGACTGCAGCATCACCGCCGACAGCGCCTCCACCTCCTCCACCACCATCGAGGGATCTGCCGCCGAGAGCGCGCGCCTGACCTGCGTAAGCACCGCGGCTGGGTCACCCGAGGTCCGCACCTGGAAACGCAGCGCCTGCGGCCCTCCCTGCTCCGGGTTGCGGTACGGGAGGTAGAAGCGCCGGTCGGGTACCGCCTCCAGCGACGTCACCTTGAGGTCGGCCACCACGCCGATGATCCGGTACGCCAGCGTGTCGTCCATGCGGAAGTAGTCACCCACGGGACTCCGTGCCCCGAAGTAGAAGCGCGCCATCGTCTGGTTCACGATGGCCACCCGCTCGTTGCCGGCAATGTCCTCGGGGGTGAACTCGCGTCCTTGCAGCAGGCGGGCACCGGTCACCGTCACGTACCCCGCCGAGATGTGGTCGAAGGAGGCGATGCTGTCGTCCGAGGTGCGGGCGGTGAAACCCGCCACCTGCAACGATGTATTGGACTCCATCCCGCTGAAGATCCCGTTGGCCGACCACGAGACGCCGCGCACCCCGGGAATTCCCCGCAGCCGCTCGGTCACGTCGAGCAGGTAGTTGTCGGCGCGCGCCCCGTGCAGCCCGCGCCCCAGCCGGTCCACGTCCGCCACCACCAGGTGATCGCGGTCGAGCCCGGTGTCGCCGTGCTCCAGGTGGCGCAGCGAGCGCACCAGCAGCGACGCCCCCACCAGGAGGACGAGCGACAGCGCGACCTGGCCGGCAATGAGCAACCGTCCCAGCGCATGCCGCCCGCGGGCACCGCGACCGCCGCCCGTCACCGAGCGAGCGTGCGCGCGCATGGCGGAGGCGAGGTCGACGCGTGAGCCGCTGAGCGCCGGCACCAGGCCGAAGAGGAGGACCGCGACAACCGCGGTCACCGCCGTGAAGGCCAGGACCGGCAGGTCGAGCCGCACCTCCAGCGGAAGCGCGCGGCCGCCGTTGCCTCCAAGCAGGACGAGCATGAGGCGGCTGCCATACCAGGCCAGCGCCAACCCGCCGACCGATCCCAGGAGTGCGAGGACCAGGCTCTCCGCGAGCAGCTGACGGACCAGCCGGAAGCGCCCCGCGCCGATCGCCACGCGCACCGTCATCTCCCGCGCGCGCGCCACCGAGCGCGCCAGCAGCAGGTTGGCCACGTTGGCGCAGACGATGAGCAGCAGGAGCCCCACGCCGGTCATGAGGATGAGCAGCAACGGGCCGAAGCTGGCGCGAACGCGCGACATGCCGCGCGCCCCCGACGACACCGGCACCTGCATCTCCTGGATCTCGGCCGCCCGGCCGGCGCCGAAGCGCTGCGCCATCTGGCGCTTCACCAGGTCGGCAAACCCGGCCTGTGCCACCGCCAGCGACGTCCCCTGGCGCAGCCGCCCCATGAGGAGGAGCCAGTGCGCGTCCGCCTCGGCAAGCACGGGCTGGTTAGGGAAGATCACGTCGCGCATGGTGAGCGGGATCCAGAGGTCGGTGGGTGTCCCCACGACCTCGCCCTGGAACGATGGCGGCGTGACGCCGATGATCGTGAAGCGCGCGCCATTCACCGTGATGTCCCGCCCGACCACGCCGCGGTCACCGCTGAATCGGCGCATCCAGTAGTCATGGCTGATCGTGAGGATGGGCGCGCCGCCGATGGCCGCGTCGGCGCTGGCGTCCAGCGTGCGCCCCAGCGCGGCAGGCACCCCCAGCACCTCGAAGTAGTTGCCCGACACGAAGCGCCCGCGGGGCTGCTGCGCCTCCACGGTGGCGCCGTCGATCGCCACGTCGAGCCGCATGGTGATGCCCGACGCGAGCAGCCCGCTCACGAGCGTGTTGTCGCGGCGCAGCGCCTGGTACGTGTCGTACGAATGCAGCGTGGCGAGCGGGCCATCGGTGAACGAGAACGACGACGTGCGCGCCGGGTCACCCACGACCACCAGCTCGCCCGGGTCGCGCACCGGGAGCGTGCGCAGCAGCACCGCATCGACCAGCGTGAAGATCGTGGTGTTGGCGCCGATGCCCAGCGCGAGCATCAGGATGACCGTGAGGGCAAAGCCCCCGTGCAGGCGCAACTGCCGCAGCGCCTGCCGCAGGTCCTGTCCCAGTTCTTCCAGCATGGTGCTTCGGCGCATCGTGCGCTCCCGTTCGGTGTCGGTGGTCACCAGCGACGCGCGCACCTGCGCCACGTCGCCGAACTGCCGCAGTGCCTCGCGCCGCGCGCTGGCCGCGTCCATTCCTCGTTCCATCAACTGCTGCGTGCGCATTTCCAGGTGGAACGCGAGCTCGTCGTCCACCTCGCGTTCCACGTCATCGTGTCCCAGCCCGAATCGAAAGGCGCGCTTTCGCATGGGATCCCCCTCGCGTCAGGTTGCGCTGGGCGCGACGGCGGCGATGGCCTTGCCCACCGCCGTCACGTATCGCTGCCAGCTCGTCACCTCGGCGCGCAGCTGCGAACGGCCGGTGCGGCTGAGCTGGTAGTACTTCGCCTTGCGGTTGTTCTCGGAATAGCCCCACTCCGCGGTGAGCCACCCCTGCTTCTCCAGGCGGTGGAGCGCGGTGTAGAGTGGCCCTTCTTCCACCAGCAGTTCGTTGTCGGTGATCATGCGCACCCACTCGGCCACGGCGTAGCCGTGGCGCGGCCCCCACGACAGCGCCTTCAGGATCAGGAGGTCGAGGGTCCCCCGCAGGAGTCCACCATCGGGATCGAGCATCGGAGTTCAGGAGGAGGTCGAAGCGGTCGAGTCGGTCGGAAGCGCGGGCGTGGGGCGTGTCGTTGCCGGTCGGCTGCGGGTCGGCTGCGGGTCGGCGGAATGCTCCCCTCTGTATTAGAGGGGAGAAGTCGCGAAAGGGTTGCGGGTCCCGTGTCGATCCAGCGGCTCGGAGACCTACGGTCGAGCGCGGGCCCGGTTTCGGCGCGCGGACCGTCCCCGCCACGGACGTCTCGCGCTGCGGCGGGGGCGTTTCGTGGTTGCCACGCGCGGAACCCGGGGCCAACGTTGGCGCTTCGCACTCGTCCGTGACCCGTCCCCTGCCCTCGCATGTTACCGCTGCGCCCCGTCACCTCCGTCCTCCTCCCCACGCTCGTCCCCGCGCTCGCCGCGGCGACGCTGGCGATCACCTCCGATCGCGCCCGCACGGTCGAACCGTCGCGCGCCGTCGAACCGTCGCGCGCCGTCGAGCGTCCCGCGCTCCTTCCGGTCGCGCTCGACTCGGTCCTCACGCGCGGCTATCGCTGGCGCAACATCGGCCCCGATCGTGGCGGGCGATCCATCGCCGCCAGCGGCGTGAAGGGGCGCCCCAGCGAGGCCTACTTCGGCGCCACCGGCGGCGGTCTCTGGAAGACCACCGACGGCGGTGAGAACTGGTCGCCGGTGACCGACGGCAAGATCACCAGCGCGTCGGTGGGCGCCGTGGCGGTGAGCGAGAGCAACCCCGACGTGGTCTTCATCGGCACCGGGGAGACGTGCATCCGCGGCAACATCATGCCGGGTGACGGCGTGTACCGCTCGCGCGACGGCGGAAAGACGTGGACGCACGTGGGCTTTCGCGAATCACACGGGATCTCGAAGATCCGCATTCACCCCACCAACGCCGACATCATCTACGTCGCGTCGTTCGGGAAGTACTCGGTTCCCAGCCAGGAACGCGGCGTCTTCAAGAGCACCGATGGCGGCACCACCTGGAAGCGGGTCCTCTTCCGCGATGACCGGAGTGGCGCCATCGACATCGTGATCGACCGCAACAACCCCAACGTGCTCTACGCCTCGTTGTGGGAAGCCTATCGCAAGGAATACCAGATGTCGTCGGGCGGCCCCGGGAGCGGGCTGTTCAAGAGCACCGACGGCGGCGAGACCTGGACCGAGATCACCCGCAACACGGGAATGCCGGCCGGCCTCGTGGGGCGCATCGGGATCGCCGTGTCGGGCGCCAATTCCAGCCGAGTGTACGCGCTGGTGGAGAACGAGAAGGGAGGACTGTTCCGCAGCGACGACGCCGGTGCCTCGTGGACGCTGGTGAACGAGAACCGCGCCATCCGCCAGCGGGCCTTCTACTACACGCACGTCTTTGCCGACCCGAAGAACCAGGACGTCGTGTACCTGCAGAACACGTCGTTCTTCCGTTCGGAAGACGGTGGCAAGACGATGAAGTCGATTGGCGAGGGGACGCACGGCGACTTCCACGACCTGTGGATCGACCCCGACACTCCCGGGCACATGGTGGTGGCCAACGATGGCGGCGGCACCGTGACCACCAACACTGGTGGCAAGTACAGCGCGCAGGATTTCCCCACCGAGCAGTTCTACCACGCCATCACCACCGCGCACACCACCTACCACGTGTGCGGGTCGCAGCAGGACAACTCCACCATCTGCACTCCCTTCAACTGGAACGCCGCCGCCTTCGGCCTGGGGGCGCAGCGCGGCTGGGGCCCGCCGCCCGACACCACGCGTGACATCACGCTCGGCGGCATGGGGGTCTCGTACGAGGCTGGCGGCGGCGAGCCGGGCTACATCGCCCCCGATCCGCTCGACCCCGACATCTTCTACTCGGGCACCAACAACGGCGCCTACGTGGACAAGTTCAATCGCCGGCTGCAAACCTCGCGCGAGGTGAACCCGTACCCGTGGTTCTATTCGGGGGAACCCAGCAAGGAGATCAAGGAACGGTGGCAGTGGACCTTCCCCATCATCTTCTCCAAGGCCGATCCCAGGCTCCTCTTCGTCTCGTCGCAGCGGCTCTGGGCCACGCGCGATGGCGGCAAGACCTGGTTGCGCCTGTCGGGCGACCTCACGCGCCACGCACCGGAAACGCAGGAGAAGTCGGGCGGCCCCATCACCGGTGACATGAACGGCCCCGAGGTCTACGGCGTCATCTTCTCCGTGGCGCCCGGCAAGCGCGACGCCAACATCATCTGGACCGGAAGCGACGACGGGCTGGTGCACGTCACGCGCGACTTCGGGAAGACATGGACCAACGTCACCCCGCCCGACCTTCCCGACTTCGGCCGAGTCTCCCAGATCGACGCCTCGAGCTTCTCGTCGGGCACGGCCTACCTCTCGGTGCGCAAGCCGCTGCTCAACGACTTCTCGCCCTACATCTTCAAGACCACCGACTTCGGGAAGACGTGGACGAGGATCGTGAACGGCATTCGCGCCGATGCCTACGTGCATGCGGTGCGTGAGGACCCGTATCGACGCGGGCTCCTGTATGCCGCCACCCAACACGGCGTCTACATCTCGCACGACGACGGCGCCAACTGGGAGAACCTCTCGCTCAACCTCCCCGACGTTCCGGTCGCCGACCTCATCGTCGAGCGGAACGAACTGGTCATCGGGACGCACGGACGCGGCTTCTGGGTGCTGGACAACATCGCCCCGCTGCGCCAGGTCACGCCTGCCATCCTCGCCGGCAACGCGCACCTCTTCACCCCACCCACGCTCGTGCGCTCAGGCCCCGGCATGGTGATCAGCTGGTACCTCAAACAACCCTACAAGACGGCGAAGCTCGAGATCCTCGACTCCGCCGGCGTGGCGCTGCGCAGCTACGAACCCGACACCACGCCGCCCCAGGCCGCAGCGCTCCCCTCCGGCGGCGGGCGCCGCGGCGGACCGACGCCACTCCCCAAGGGGGCGGGACTGCAGCGCCTCTACTGGGACGGGCGCGCCGACGGCATCTCGTCGTTTCCCGGGATGATCCTGTGGGGAGCCGGGACCAACGGCCCCATGCTTCCGCCGGGGCGCTACACCGTGCGCCTGACGGTGGACGGGACCAGGCTCACCGCCCCCGTGGCGATCGAGCGCAACCCGTGGATCACCGATGTCACCAACGCCGACCTGGTCGCGCAGTACCGCTTCGGGAAGCAGGTGCGCGACAAGGCGACCGAGGCCAACAACTCGGTCATCGCCATCCGTCGCGTGAAGTCACAGCTGGACGACCGCGCCAAGCGCGCTGCGAACGATGCGGCGCTCAAGGCCGCCGGCGAGACGCTGCGCACGAACGCCAGCGCCGTGGAGGAAAACGTCTACCAGGTGCGCAACCAGAGCGGCCAGGACCCGCTCAACTTCCCCATCAAGGTGAACAACCGGCTCGCCAACCTGCTGGCGATGTC
>CAZVDJ010000240.1:0-6657 GCA_964626245.1 uncultured Gemmatimonadaceae bacterium | reverse complement strand
CCGACGCGCCGGCGTCGCGCGTGTCGACGCCGACGACCAGGAAGCGCCCCTCCCGCCAGTCCCTGGCGCAGGTGAGCGGCACGCCGTGCGCGCTCCACTGCGCCAGCGCCTCGTCCACCGTGCGCAGCAGCTCGGCGCTGCGCGCGGCGTCCAGCGGATCGCTCGCGCCAAAGACCCAGGCGCGTCCGTCGTCAGGCAGCGCGTCGAACTCGATCATCGGCATGAGTCACCTCGTCGCATGCGCCGTCACCCCGGGCGCCTGGGCCAGCGCGGCCAGCCACGCGGGGACCTCCGCCCCCATCAGCACGGGGCGGTCCAACGTGTCCAGGAACTCGGCGCGCATTGCGGCATGCCCGTCGCCCGACAGCAGGAAGCGCAGCAGTTCGGCGGCCGCCGACGCGCGCGGTGCCGTGCGGGGAATGGTAATGCCGTACCGGATGGGCATGCCGCGCATCTCGAGCGTGTCGCCCACGCGCGTCCCCAGGACACGCACGCGCGCCACCTGGTAGGACGCGGCGCGCGATTCGTCGCCAAGGTCGATCGCCGGGGGCAAGACGATGAATGGGAGCCGCGCGCCGCGTGCCGTCGATTCGTACATCCAGGCATAGTCGAGCTCACCCGCCTGCAGCAGGGCCACCAGCTCGGCCGACTTGGGGCGCACATGCCGCCGCGGCGAGGACGCCTCCAGTCGCCGGGCCAGCCCGGGCTCGTGGTACCACTCCTCCGCCAGCTGAAAGAGCATCAGCGTGCGATAGCCCGCCGGATCCAGGTCGGGATCTGCGCGCCCCACCTCGACCTCTTCGCGCGGCAGGACCGTTCGCCACCCATCGCCCGACGCCTCACCCAGCGCGCGCGCACGGGGCGCGTGCGCCAGCACCAGGCGGTTGCGGGCAAAGCGGGCGTACCACGACACGTGCGAGGGGATGAGGAAGCGCGGAAAGACCTCTTCGTCGGCCAGGGCGACGAGGTCGGCAGTCTTGCCCAGGTCGGTGAGGCGCCGCGCCAGCTCCAGCGAACCCGCTGCTTCCAGCGTGTAGGGGATGCCCGTGCGCGCGGTGAACGAATCGAGCGCGGCGCGAAGCGGGCGCGCCAGGCTCCCCGCTGCCAGCACTTCCAGCGGCCCGTCAGCGTCCCGCGCCCGCCCACCGGCCGAGTCGCGGCGGCCGGAGTCGCTGGGGCCGCACGCGGCGGCGGACGACACCGCGAGAAGGAGCAGCAGCGCGGCGCGGCACCAGGGGGACTTGGGCTTCATGAGCGGCAAGCTAGCCACGCGCCTCGCCGTTAGGCATCCTCGTCGCCCTCGGGTCGCCCGAACATGAGACGCACCATCATCTCGTCCTCGGCACGCGCCACCACGTAGACGTGGTCGCCCGGGAGCAGCGTGACATCCGGCCCGGGCGGGACCAGGTCCGCGTCGCGCACGATGAGCGTCACGGCCGCCCCCTGGGGAAGCGGGAGGTCGCTGAGCCGGGCGCCGGCCACCGGCAGCGCCTCGTCGACGTGGAACGACGACAGCCGGGAGCGCAGCGGCCGTACCGACTCGATTTCGAGCACGGCCGGTGGTGCGGGTGGCTCGGCGGCTTCCAGGCGCAGCCGGCGCGCCAGGGGAGCCCCCGTCATCCCGTGCAGCAGCACGCTCACCGCCACCACGAAGAAGACGAGGTCGAAGATGCGTTCGGCCCCCGGCGCGTTGGCCAGGACGGGCACGGTCGCGAGGATGATGGGAACGGCACCGCGCAGTCCCATCCAGCCGATGAAGCCCACCTCGCGCAACGGGTAGCGAAAGGGGGCGAGACACAGCGCCGCAACCAGCGGGCGCGCCACCACCGCCACGAAGAGCCCCATCGCGATTCCCGGCACCGCCACGTCCCCCAGGCGCGAGGGAAAGAGCAGGAGGCCAAGCATCACGAACATCGTCACCTGGCCCAGCCAGGCGAGGGCATCGTGCACGCGCAGGAGCGACGAGCGGTGCGGGATCTCCTGGTCGCCCATCATCATCCCGGCGACGTACACCCCCAGGAAGCCGCTTCCGCCGGCAAGCGTGGGGAGGCCGAACGAGAGGAAGGCCACGGCGAGGGTGAAGATCGGGTACAACCCGCTGGCCGACAGGCGCACGTGCTGCAGGAAGTAGAGCCCGGCGCGCCCCACCAGCACTCCCCCGAGCCCTCCAACGACGGCTTGCACCACGACGTTGAGGAGGGTCCCCCAGCTCCAGATCGCCGCCAGGTTGCCCAGGTGCGCGGTCACCAGCGTGGTGAGGATGATCGCCATCGGGTCGTTGAGCCCCGACTCCGCCTCGAGCGTGAGCCCCACGCGCCGGCGCAGGTGCACGCCGCTTCCGCGCAGCACCGCAAAGACGGCGGCGGCGTCCGTGGACGAGACCACCGCGCCCAGCAGCACCGACTCGGGAATCGAAAGGCCAAGCGACCACGCCCCCAGCGCGGTGACCGCCGCGGTCCCCACCACGCCAACGGTGGCCAGGGTGGCCGCGGGCCCCGCCACGCGACGGACCGCCGCGACGGAGGTGTTGAGCCCGCCGTCGAAGAGGATGAGGACGAGCGCCGCCGTGCCCAGCCGGAAGGTGAGCGCGTAGTCGTCGAAGGCGATGCCGCCAATGCCGTCGGACCCGGCGAGCATCCCCAGCGCCAGGAAGAGCGCGGTGAGCGGAATGCCGAACCGTGTCGCCGCGCGCCCCGAGATGGCGCTCACGGCCAGCAGCACCCCGCAGGTGGCGAGGAAGAGCGCGGTTCCGAACGGTTCGGCGGGCGACATGCCGCAATATGCACGGCGGCGGTGCGCCACGGGATGCGCACCGCCGCCGGCCCGGGAGCGCCGCTCCCGGGAGCCTAACGCGGGTGTCCTACTGCTTGATCGCGGGGAGCTGGATCATCGGCATCCCGCCCCCCGACACCTGCGGCATCGCCCCGTTCCACTTCTCGATCAGGCGGTACTGCACCAGCGTGGGGGTGATGCTTTCCGACAGCAGGCGGTTGGCGCGTGCCTGCGCCTCGGCCTCGGCGGTGATCGCCTTGGCGCGTCCCGCCGCCTTGATCGAGTCGCCGCGTGCCTGGAACTCGTTCTTCTGCAGCTCGTTCTGCGCCGTGAGCGCCTGCTGCTGCATCACGTTCTTGGCATTGATCGCCTCGATCACGCTCTGCGGCGCGCGGAACTCGTTCAGCGTGAACTGCTTCACCATGATCCCGTACGGCATCAGGCGCTCCTGCAGCAGCGCCTGCGCGCGCGACACGGTCTCCGCCTTCTTGGGCCCCATGATGTCAGCGATCGCCTCATCGCCCACCACCTCCTGCAGCGCCTGGCGAATCGTCTGCTTCACATAGCCGTGCTGGATGGTGCTGATGTCGGTGCGGAAGGTCTGGTACAGCGCCGGCACCTTGGCGGCGTCGATCTCGAACGACATGGCCACGTCGAGCGAGACCGGCTGCCCTTCCACCGAGTTCACGTTGATCTCGTCGTTGCCGGGCGACCCCGCGCCCCCCTCGCGGGTGAGCACCAGCGTCTGCATGAAGACGGGATACTCGACGATCGCGGAGAGGAGCGGGTTGCGAAAGTGCAGCCCCGGCCCCAGCGGCTTGGGGTCCACGCCGCCGCCGGCGCGATGGATGAGGATTCCCACGTGCCCCGGCTCCACGTACGTGAAGAACGAGGGAAGGATGAAGAGCAGGACGACGAGGACGGCGACGATGCGCAGGATCCTGCCGATGCCACTGCGCCCTTCGCCAGAAACGCCACGGTCACGCATGTTCGCTCGCATGCTGGAGAGGATGTCACTCACCGGGTTTGCCATACGGTCTCCTTGAAGCACTCCGGACAGACACGTTCACCCGACGGGAGGCGCACCATCGCCTCTTCCGACAGGGGGCCATGCACAGGACAGTGCAACTCGGCGGCGCGCTCGATGTCCTTGCGGTTCCGTACCTGCTGCCAGCGCCGGCCAAGCGGGGTACCGAAGAAAAGGAGGGTGCCCACAGCCACGACCAGCGCGGCGAGAAGCACCCCTTCCATGATGATGGCGGCCATTGTTGGGAGGGACTACGGCGGGAGCTTTGCCTGGGTTTCGGGCGGCGGGGCCCTCTCGGCCGCGTCCCTTCACCACCCGAAGCTATCGCGCGTTCGGACGCTGGGCGAGTTGGGAGGCTGATCGCGCCACCGTCGGTGACAATCCGGGGTCGCGCGAGCGCATCGTGACGATTGCCGTCTGGGGGCCGAGCGAGAGAACCTGACGGCTTTCGGAGCGCAAGGGGCATCCCGGAAACGCGAGCAGGACGGCAAGACGTTGAAATCTCGCCGCCCTGCTACGGAGCTCCAACTCTTCCGGCGGAAGCTCAGCGGAAGCTCAGCGAAAGCTCAGCGGAAGCTCCTACTCCTCGTTGCCCAAGGGCAAATTCCACGCGAGTCTTCCACTACAGTCGGCCACTTGAATGGCATTCCGTTCTTCGTTGTACTCATAGGTGACGTTCGAGGCTCGAAGCCACTCAATGAGGAGCGTGGGACTGTGCTGAGCCAACTCTGCGAGGCGAACGTCGTCGCCTTTCAGGGGATTCGCCACCAGATCGCACCGCCAATGCCAATCGCCACAGGGTCCGGTCTGGGTATTGGCATGGCAGCTGTTGAACGCCTCGCAACTGTAGCAGCCGAAGCCCCCAGTGCACATCGCGCCGGAGAACCAGTGGAAGCTTGCGCCGAAGTCCCCGTTGCAGAACTGGCAAGACTCGATCCCGATCAACCCGACACAGCCGCGTTCCATCCCGCCGGTAGCGGACGCGACATCAGGATGATTGAAGCCGAGAAGCGTCGAAGCAGACAATCCCGCTACTAGCAAGAACTCCTTGATCATGGCTCCCTCCAGCGGTGAGGATGTGCAACATCTCTACTTCAACACACCGCATGACGGTGTGAGACGAAAGACCTCCGGAACCGAACCGCCACGATGGGTGGCTCGCCAGCCGAACGCGAGCGGCTCATCGCCTCGAACCGGCAACAGAGACCGTCCAAACCGCTGGTGAGCTCGAACCACGCCGGTTCTCGGGTCAACGATCTCCACCACGGCGTCTACGTACCGGTCGCGAAGTACGCGGTCGAGGATTCCTGTCTCGTTCCCTCGCCGCAGCAACATCTTTGCGTCAGGACGCCAGTCGTCCTCTGGAACACTCGAGAAGACCCAGACGTGCCCCGCGTTGTCCACACGCATTCCAGTTACTTCGGTTACGGGCCTGGCCAAATCCTCCCGATCTTTGGGGCGCCGCAACCAGGACTCGAACCAGTTTGTCGGGATCGCGAGCGATGAGATGCGCCTGCCGTCGACGTTCCATTGCTCAAGGCGGTACTCGTGAAACGGCGCCAACCAGAAGGTGGAGTCAGGCCCGAGCACCACATGCCGCGCCGCCCGCACCTCGCTCTCCGGTGTGAACAGCGTCGCGGAACGGACGTTGCCGAATGATCGAGCGAGCGTCCCATCACTCGCGAGCACGTGGAGCGGCAATCCGATGCTCTGCCGACCCATTGCGAAGCCCAGTCCGACGATTGAATCACCTGGACCAGGCCACGCGTCGTGAATTCCTCGGAGGAGCCGACGCTCTCCTCGAAGTAGTAGTGCCGCATCGTACTGTGACAGGCGCCCCGCAATCGGGTCTACCACCTGCAGGCTGCCGTCCTTCAGCGTTCGAACGCTCTCTGCCCATCGATACTCGCCGGGGCCGTCTCCCACTCGCCCAAGCAATCGGCGCAACTGCCCTTTGGAGTCGAACACCATGACGCGCCCTCTCGAGGCGTCGGGCGAGACGAAGTAGCGCCCTTCGCGATCCTTCGCGATCGTCGGGAACTCGAATGCGGAAATGGTATCGTCCTTCGCCCCAAGCAGGACCAAGGGGCGGATTTCGATCGCGCATACTCGAGCTGCCTGCCCGCCGAGCAGTGCCGGGGAAAGCACCGACACGAGAATCGGGAGCACCACGAAATAGCCTCGAACCCGGATGCGCGGATCCACCACGGTCACCGATGCTCTCCACCCCATATCCTCCCCCATGGCACGCATGCGGCGATGCAGTTCGCGAGGTTCGTAATGCCACGACGAACTTCCCCCCCCCCCCCGCGATTTTTGTCAAGCAAACTGGGCCCTACCTCACCCCACCCCTTCCCCTCGCAGCGCCCCCTCCAGCGTGGGATGCGCGAAGGTGAATCCGGCGTCGAGCAGCCGTTTCGGCACGACCCGCTGCCCTTCGATCACCGTCGCCTGCCCCATCTCGCCGTAGAGCAGGCGGATTGCGAACTCGGGGACCGGCGCAAAGGTCGGCCGCTTGAGCACGCGCCCCAGCACCGCGGTGAACTCGGCGTTGGTCACCGGCGCCGGTCCCACCACGTTCACGGGGCCGGCAAGGGACGGCGTGTCGAGCAGGAATCCCAGCGCGCGCAGCGCATCGGTGCGCGAGATCCAGCTCATCCACTGGCGCCCGTCCCCGATCCTGCCACCCGCACCTAACGAGAAGATGGGGAGCATCTTCGCCAGCGCGCCGCCTGCCGGATGCAGCACCACCCCCAGCCGCGGGTGCACGACGCGAATGCCAGCGGCACGTGCTGCGTCGGCCGCCCCTTCCCATGCCTGGCCCACCTCGGCCAGGAAGCCGCGTCCCGCCGGCGACC
>CAZVDJ010000239.1:0-6658 GCA_964626245.1 uncultured Gemmatimonadaceae bacterium | reverse complement strand
CACGTCGAGGCCGGGGTACCAGACCTCGAGCTCGTTCGGGGTCTGGTCGGCGCGATCGATGTGCCAGGTGAGGGTGTGCCGCTCGGCGGGGCGCAGCTGCGATGCCGCGTGGCCGCCCGTGGCGAAGTAGTTCCCGCTGCTCTGGACGATGGCCCGGCCCGGCGCCTGCAGGAGGAGCTGGTCCATCCCCTGCTCCACGAGGGTGAGGCCGTTGTGCGGCCCGCCGCAGCGACCGACGCTCAGGTTGGCCACCCAGGGCCGGGTGCCGGCCACGCGGGCGATGAAGTCCAGCGCCTCCAGGATGCGGCAGGTGTCGCCCAGGGTGGCGGTGCCGCCGGTTCCGGTGGCCGCCAGGTGCACGAAGACCAGGTCGGCCTCTGGGGCCATGCCCGGCACGCCACCCGCCGCCCGCCCATTCCCCGCCGCGATGTCGCACACGTGGGTCCCGTGCGCACCGTCGCCTAACGGGTCGCTCGACGCCGGATGGTAGGCAAGCGCCGCATAGGGATCGGTACCGGCCAGCGCGCGATCGATCGCCGGGCGCTGGAAGACCCGTCCGTATCCATAGGGCCTTGGCGCGCCACGCCCGCCCCGTGCGCCCTGGTCCCAGAGTGCCAGGAGCCGCGTCGATCCGTCAGCGCGGCGAAAGTTGGGGTGGGCCACGTCGAGCCCCCAGTCCACCAGTCCCACCACGACGCCGCGACCCGTGGCGCCGCTCGCACGCGGGCGTTCGGGAAGGGCGAAGGGACTCGCGCTCGCGTCGTCGTCGGCCGCACCGGTTACGGGTCCGGCAGACTCCCCGTGCTCGGCGGCCACGAGGCGCGGGGCCTTGGCGCTGACCACGGTGGGGTGCTCCCACGTGGGTGCGATGCGGCGGCGGCGCACGCGGCAGGTGGCGATGTCGCCAAAGCGCGTGATGACGCGCACGTGGGGGGGCGCAGCGGCGTCGGCGCGGAGCTTCAGGATCAGCTCGACCTCGTCGTTCCGTGCGCCCCCCTCGATGAGCTCCTCCAGGAGCGGGTCCATCGTGTGCCCCGTCGGCGAGCCGCGACTGCAGCTGGCGAGCCGCTACTTCGCCGGCGGTTGCTTTGCCTGCCGCCCGGATGCCGGCGCTTCGTACGCCTCACTCGCCCGCGACGCCCCGAGCTCGGTCACCCCCTCCACGGCCGACTGCATCGTGGGCGACGGGAGCACGTCGGCGAGCCCTTCCGCCACCTGGGGGCGGATGGTGCCCACCGAACTGCCGGTGGCGCCGGGTGGTGACGTGCCTAACGCCGAGGACGGGGGATTGCCGCTGGCGGCGGCACCCGGCGCTCCCCGGCCCGCCAGCACCGCCTGGAAGGCGGCGACGAAGGCCTGGCCGACCACGGCGGCGAGCTGGTCGTTGGTCATCCCGGCGGCCAGCCCTGCGCCGGCAGTGGCGCCGAGCGAGGTGCCAGCGACGAGGCGCGCGCCACGCACGACCATCACGTCGCGCGACGCGCCGTTGTTGCTGACGGTGATGGTGGCTTCGCTGCCGACCGTTGGCAGGCTCACGATGCCCGTCGCCGCGTCGAGGGTGCTGTTGGGGCTTCCGCCCGTGCGGGCCAGCGTGGCGCCGGGCACCCCGGGAACACGAAGCGTGACGCGGTCCGTGCCATCGGGCAGCACGATCTCGATGGGTTGCTGCAGTGCGCCAGCCTGGGCCTGCGCGGCGACGCTCGCGTTCTCCGCAGCCAGCCGCTGGTCGATGATGGGCTTGAGGAAGAGCGGCGCGACCGGTTGGGTCGTGGGCATCTGTCCCGCCGCCATTCCCGCCAGGAACTGCTCGTTGCGCGGCGCACCGCGCGCAAGGAGCATCCCGATGAGGAAGTTGTTGTTGAACACGCCCTCCATGGTGACGCCTCCGGGTCGGTGATGAGGATGGTGACGACGCGCGTGACGCTACTTCCCGCCCAGGGCGCCGCTGAGCGCGAGGGCGATGAAGAGCATGTTGTTGGAGTCGCCGCTGCCCCCGCCGAGTCCGCCCGACATCGCCATGACGGCGATGAGCAGGCCGAGGTTGTCGCCCTCCTTGTACTTGGTGTCCGTCACCGTCACCGTCACGTCGGCCGACGTCACCGGGTTCTTCACCTTCACGGTCTCGATCTGCGGCGGCTTGGTGAGGAGCAGCGGGAGCATGAAGCCGAGCTGCGATCCCTGCCCCTGCTTCTTCACCATCGCCTCGAGCGAGGCGGCCTTCTTGTCGAGGATCGCCGTGTTCCGGTCGAGCGTGTCGTCGATCTTCTTGACCGCCGCGGCGGTGGCCGATGCCTGCGCGGCGATCTCCCGCTTGAGCTCGCGGAATTGCGCCTCGACCGACTCCTTGGTCGCGAGCGGCTTTTCGAAGCGCACCTGCGCGCGTCCCGCGGGGGTGTTGATCGTGGCACCGCCCAGGCCACCAACCGGTCGCGGCGCCGTGGGGCGCGGAATGCGCGAAATGGGAGTGCGAACGGCGCTGCGGCGGTACCGCGGGCCGATGGCCTCACCACTCCCGGCCGGCTCCCATCCCTCGAACTCGTCGGATTCCAGCAGCGTCGACACGCCCTCGTCGTCGAACTCCTCGAAGTTGTCGTCCAGGTACGCCATGGGTCACACCTCCGGTTGGGACTCTGCCTCATCTGCGCGCACCACGCGCGCCGTGTTCCGCGCGCCGGGCGCGAGCGTCCCACCCGACGGCACGCGCATCCGGCGCACCACGGGCAGGACATACTGCACGAACAGGCCCTCGTCGGGCTCGAAGAAGCCGGACATGCCGCGACCGCCGCACGCGTGACATCGTGCGTCCTCGCCCCAGCAGCGCGGACACGCGCCTAACGCGTCGGCCAGGCGCAGGTAGTGCTCGCGCAGCTCGAGGTGGAGCCGTTGCAGCCGGGCCAGCCGGCGCTCCAGGCGCTCCAGGGAGGAGGGCGCCGGCTCGGGGGGCCGGGACTCCCCTGCGGGGCGCGACTGCAGGAGCTGCGCGAGCAGCTGCAGCCGCGGGTCGCCGTCCGTCGCCTGGCGCAGCCACTCCTGCACCGGGTCGACCGTCGTCGCGGCGACACCCGCGTCGCCGTGGTCGAGGACGGGGGCCGTCACTGCAGCAACCCCGAACGCTGGAACCAGGCGTCCAGCCGATCGTGCGCGGCGCCTTCCCCACCCGATTCGGCGCCCCAGTCGCCTAACGTGCCGCCGTCGGCCTCGCCGCTGCCCAGCAGTGCCAGCAGCGCCGCGGCGCGCTCCTCGGCCACGGCCGGGTCGTAGGTGAGTTGCCCCGACGCGTCGCGCAGGTACGCCGTTGCCTCGGATTCGTCCAGCGTGCCGTACGCCTCGGCCTCGGACGCCGCCTGGTTGGCGAGCACGGACAGCGCATTCATGAAGGCGCCGAAGCCGACGGGAATCGCCGCCGGACCGACCGGCACTGCCCGCGCCCCGGCGGGACCGAGCACCTGGCCAACGATACTCTGCAGCAGGGCCGGGTGCTGGAGGAGCGAGAGGAGCTGTCCGGTTGCACCTGCGGCCCCTGCTGCGCCGGTCGCGCCGTTCGCCCCCGGCGCAGGCGGGGCGATCATGGCCGGAGTCGTCGGGTTGGCGGCGGACGGTTGCGACGCCGCCCCCGAGGCGGGGACGGCCGGGCGGGCGATGGCCGGAGGGCGGGGCGCGACGGGTGATGCCGGCCTGGGCGCCACTGCGCCGCCAATCGCCTGGCCTGCGAGGCGACCCACGGTGCCGCCGATTGCCGCGCCGGCGGGCCCGCCGATGACCGTCCCCAGGATCGGCGCCGCAACGGGAAGGACCTGCGCGGCGATGGAGGCGACGCTGCGGCCCAGGTTGCTCAGGAAGCGTCCGAAGTTCTCGGCCTCGAGCGGCGTGAGCGACTCCATCGTCTCCTCGACGACGCGATCGAGCTGTCCGGCTGGAAGGTGGCGAAAGTGTGGCGCCAGCGCGCCGCGCACGGCGGCGTGGTACGGATCCTCCATCGCCCACGCGGCGCCGCTGTCGAGCCACGGCGCGTCCTCCGTCTCGATCCATGCCTCCATGAGGTCGTCCGCCATCGTGGCCTCCTCGCGCGAAATGGGGCGCCTCAAGACTTGGACGAGAGGTCGCTGCTGTGAATCGGCCGAGGGAGTGAAAAGAGGTGGAGCTCGCGATGTACACCCTCTGCCTGGCGCAGCGCGGCCAGCAGCGCGTCCGACGACAGCTCCAGCAGGACGCCGACCTGGACGCGCACGTCGCACAGGTAGCCGGTACGGCCGTCGGCTGCAATGGCGACGATCGACAATCCGGGGTAGGCGCGCAGCAGCGTCGAGCATTCCAGCGGCGACTCCCCCTCGGCGAGCCCCACGATGGCCACCGCCGCGCGCGTCGTGGCGAGCAGGGGAACGACGTCGGCGCGCACGCCGACCTCGGCGACGATCTCGATGTCGGGGTGGTCGGCGAGCACCTGCCGCACCAGTCCCGACACCATCCTTGGCAAGGCCGCCAGGACGACGCGGGTTCGTGTCACGGCCCCCTCCGCGCGGAGTCGGCGACGAGTATGCGCGATCGACCTGCCTGCCGGCATCGGCCGGCAGGTGGAGTTGGAGCAGGGGGGAGGATCTACATCCGCCGCGCAAAGGCGGCGATCTCGAGGCGGCGCCGCGCGCCGAGCTTCTCGAGGATGTGGTGCACGTGCGTCTTGATGGTGGCCAGCTGGATGCCGAGGCGCCGCGCGATCTCCTTGTTCGTGAGCCCCAGCGACACGAGCGAGACGATCTCCCGCTCGCGAAGGGTGAGCGAGGCGACCGGCGGCGTGCGGTTGCCGCTGTCGGCGCGCAGTGCGAGCGCGCCGACGCGCCGCAGCAGCGCGGCGGCGATCCTGGGGGGACAGACGAGCTCCCCGCGCGCCACGCCTTCGATGGCCGTCAGGAGTTCGCTGACGGAGCGGTCGCGCGACACGTAGCCGGCGAGCCCTGCCTCCGCCCAGGCCAGCACGTCATGGTCCGTCTCGCGGAGCGCGAGCGCGACGACCTTGGCCGCGGGAGCCGCACTCGCGATGCGCCGCGCACAGTCGATCGCGTCGGGGAGTCCCACGTCGAGCAGGACGATGTCGGCGTCACCGTTCCCCAGCAGGTGCAACAACTCCTCGACATCGGCGGTGGTCCCGCACACGCGCAAGATGGCACTCCGCGCCAGGAGCTCCGCGAGCCCCTCACGATAGAAGCGCACATCGGTGACGATCACCACTCCTGGCATGTGGCGCCACGGTTGCGGTGCCGTGGCACCGCGTCTCGGCCGCGCGATCGAGTTGCCGGCACCAGCGCGAGACCCCTCGCGCACCGGGGCGTTCAACCTAGGGCGCTCCGGTGTGGCGTACAAGCGTTCCCATCCGGGGTGACGCATGCCCCCGCGTGCTCTGGCATTGTCGAGTTAGCCATGCCGCGGCGCCGCATGGCGGCGCGTGCCCGTTGCGCCCGCGGCCGCCGCGATGCACACGGGGCGCTCCGGCCGTGGCCGGGCGCCCCGTGTGGTGCCATGCGGTGGCTGAGGCCGTCGCCGCGCGCGGCGCGCCGCCTACCGCTGCACGTCGAACCGATCGAGCATCATCACCTGGTCCCACGCCCTCACGAAGGCCCGCACGAAGCGCGCGTTCGCGTCGTCGGCCGCGTACACTTCCGCCAGCGCTCGCAATTGCGAGTTGGAGCCGAAGATGAGGTCGACGCACGTTGCCGTCCACTTCACGTCACCCGTCGTGCGGTCGCGCCCCTCGAAGTGGTCGGCGGCCTGGGACATGGGCTTCCACGAGGTCCCCATGTCGAGCAGGTTGACCAGGAAGTCGTTGGAGAGCGTCTCCGGCCGGTCGGTGAGGACGCCATGCCTGGAGCCGCCGTGGTTGGCGCCCAGCACGCGAAGCCCGGCCACCAGCACCGTCATTTCGGGCGCGGTCAGGGTGAGGAGCTGCGCCCTGTCGACGAGCAGCTCTTCGGCCGAGACGGTGAAGTCGGCCTTGAGATAGTTGCGGAAGCCGTCGGCTTCCGGCTCCAGCACCTCGAACGACTCGACGTCGGTCTGCTCCTGCAACGCATCGGTGCGCCCCGGCGTGAACGGCACCGTGACCTCGATGCCGCCCTTGCGTGCCGCGGCCTCGACCGCGGCGCAGCCGCCCAGGACGATGAGGTCGGCGAGTGAGACCTTCTTTCCTCCGGCGGCACTGGCGTTGAAGTCGCGCTGGATCGTCTCCAGGACCTCGAGTGCGCGCTTGAGCTTCACCGGCTGGTTCACCTCCCAGTCGCGCTGGGGTGCCAGCCGGATGCGTGCGCCGTTGGCGCCTCCGCGCTTGTCGGAGCCACGGAAGGTGGAGGCCGACGCCCAGGCCGTGGTGACGAGCTGCGAGATGGAGAGCCCTGCGCCGAGGAGCCTGGCCTTGAGCGCGGCGATGTCGGCAGCGTCGACGAGCGGGTGATTCACCGCCGGCACCGGATCCTGCCAGATGAGCTCCTCCGCCGGGACGAGCGGGCCCAGGTAGCGCGCTCGCGGTCCCATGTCGCGGTGCGTGAGCTTGAACCAGGCGCGCGCGAAGGCGTCGGCGAACTGCGCGGGGTTGGCGTGGAAGCGGCGCGAGATCTTCTCGTAGGCCGGATCCATGCGCATGGCCATGTCGGCGGTGGACATCGCGGGGAGG
>CAZVDJ010000238.1:0-6663 GCA_964626245.1 uncultured Gemmatimonadaceae bacterium | reverse complement strand
CGCATCAACTTCTCGCACGGGACACACGAGCAGCACGCGCGCACCATCGCCATGGTGCGGGCGGAAGCGCAGGCGCGCGGACGTCCGGTCGCGATCCTGGGAGACCTGCAGGGGCCGCGCATCCGCATGGGCGACCTGGCGGCGCCGGTCACCGTGGAGGCGGGTCAGGAGCTGGTCTTGTGCTACGAAGACCAGGCCTCGGGGAGCGACTTGCCGGTCACCTACGATCACATCGCCGACGACGTGAATGTGGGCGACCGCATCCTGGTGGATGACGGGCTGATCGAACTCGTGGTGCTGGAGGTTCACAAGCCGCGCGTGAAGGCGCGCGTGGTGTACGGAGGCGTGATCAAGCGCCACAAGGGGCTCAACCTCCCGGGCGTCTCGGTCTCTGCCCCGTCGATCACCGAGAAGGACCGCGCCGACGTCGCCTTCGCCGCCGAGCAGGGGCTCGACTATCTCGCGCTCTCCTTCGTGCGCCGCGCCGAGGACATCGCCCAGCTGCGTTCGATGCTCCCCAAGGGGATGCTGATCGTCGCCAAGATCGAGAAGGACACCGCGCTCACGAACATCGACAGCATCCTGCGCGCCGCCGACGCCGTGATGGTGGCGCGCGGCGACCTGGGCGTGGAGCTCCCGTTCGAGGAGGTGCCGCTGGTGCAGAAGCGCATCATCCGGCTGGCGGGTCAGCTCGGTCGCCCCGTGATCACCGCGACGCAGATGCTGGAGTCGATGATCCAGAATCCGCGCCCGACGCGTGCGGAGGCGAGCGACGTGGCCAACGCCATCCTCGACGGCACCGATGCGGTGATGCTCTCGGCGGAGACGGCGTCGGGGAGCTACCCCAAGCTCGCCGTGCAGGCGATGCAGCGCATCATCAGCGAAATCGAGCAGCACCCCGTGCCGCGACGCGAGGACCGGCGCTCGGGCGTGGGGACGTCCACCACGGAGGAGACGATCGCCGCCGCGGTCGTGACGGCGGCGCGCATGCTGGGGACGCCGCTGGTGATCGTCTTCACCAAGAGCGGCTTCAGCGCCCGCATGGTGTCGTCGCATCGCCCCGGCGTACCGATCCTCGCGCTCACCGACGTGCCGCGCACCTTCAACCAGCTCGCGCTGGTGTGGGGGGTGGTGCCGCTCCTGGTCCCGCCCGCCGACACCTATGAGCGCATGCTGGCCAGCTCACGCGACGCGTTGCTGGCGCGCGGGCTGGCGCGCGAAGGCGACAAGGTGATCGTGACGGCAGGCGTGCCGTTCGACGTCACGGGCACGACCAACCTGCTCAAGATCGAGACGGTTTGAAGCTCACCTTCCTGGGCACCGGGACGAGCTTCGGCATCCCGATCATCGGCTGCGGCTGTGCGGTCTGCCGTTCGCCCGACCCGCGCGACAAGCGCACGCGCATCGGTGCGGTGATCGAGAGCGACGGCGGGACGCGACTGCTCATCGACACCCCGCCGGAGCTCAGGTTGCAGCTGGTGCAGGCGGGCATCGACCGGGTGGACGCGGTCTTCTTCACGCACGACCACGCCGACCACATCCACGGCATCGACGACATCCGGGCCATCACGGTGCGGCAACGGCGCCCGCTGCCGATGTACGCCGAGCACGAGGTGCTGCAGCGCCTGCGCGTGCGCTTTCCGTACGTCTTTGACGAGCGCATGCAACCGCTCCCCGGGACGTCCAAGCCGGAGGGGGAGGCGCACCCCATTCGCGATGGCGACGTGGTGGAGGTGGGCGACGCGCGCGTGGAGGCGATCGCCGTGCCGCACGGACGCATGCGCGTGCTGGCCTTTCGCGTGGGTGCGCTGGGCTTCGTCACCGACGCCAAGTCGGTGCCGCCCGAAGCCATCGAGCGGCTGCGCGGCGTGCGCGTCCTCGTGCTCAATGCGCTGTTCAAGCGGCAGCATCCCACCCACCTGAGCATCGGCGAGGCCATTGCGGTGGCGAGCCAGGTGGGGGCCGAGCGCACGTTCCTCATACACCTCACGCACGAAACCTCGCACGCCGAGCTGGAGGCGGAGCTCCCAAGCGGCGTGATGCCGGCGTACGATGGCCTGGTGGTGGAGGTGTGACCCGCCCGCGCCTCGTGGCGCCTCCCCGCGGCGCCCCCTCGGCGAGCCCGCTGCCTAACGTCATCGCCTTCCCCTTCCCGTGCCCATGACGATCTCCCTCGACTACACGTTCATGCTCGCCGACGCGGTGTCGGGGGGCGTCAGCGCCGCCGACCTGTCCGCGGCAGCCGCGACCTTTGCTTCCGCCCACGCGGCGGTGCGCCAGCGACACGTGTCGGGTGAACTGGGCTTCCTGGACCTGCCCAAGGACCGCGCGCTGGCGGCGCAGGTGCTGGAGTACGCGGCCAGGGTGCGCGGACAGTATCGCGACGTGGTGCTCCTGGGAATCGGCGGGTCGGCGCTGGGGCCCATCGCCCTGCGCAACGCGCTGCGCGAGCCGCACTGGAACGGATTGGACGATGCCGCGCGCGGAGGACTGCCGCGCCTGCACGTCCTGGACAACGTGGACCCGGTGACCATGGCCGCGGTGCTCGACCGCGTGCAGCTGGCGGAGACGCTCTTCCTGGTCGTCTCCAAGTCCGGGGGGACCGCGGAGACGATGGCGCAGTACCTGGTGGTGCGCGCGCGGCTCGAAGGGGCGCGCCTCCCGCTGGCGCGGCACCTCACCTTCGTCACCGATCCGGCCAAGGGGGCGCTGCGCCCCATTGCCCGCGCCGAAGGGCTCCCCGCGCTCGACATCCCGGCCAACGTCGGCGGACGCTTCTCGGTCCTCTCTCCGGTCGGCACGCTCCCCGCTGCGCTCATCGGCATCGACATCGAGGCACTGCTGGCCGGGGCTGGGGAGATGGTGGCGCGCTGCGCGACCGATCAACTGGCGCGCAACCCGGCCGGTGTCTTCGCCACGCTGCAATGGCTGTCAGACACGCGCGCGGGCAAGCGGGTGCATGTGCTCATGCCGTACGCCGACCCGCTGCGCGACATCGCCGCCTGGTTCGTGCAGCTGTGGGCCGAGTCGCTGGGCAAGGTGCGCAGCGCCGGTGATCATGTCGGCCCCACGCCGGTCCCTGCCCTCGGGGCCACCGACCAGCACTCGCAGGTGCAACTCTTCATGGAGGGGCCGCTCGACAAGACGGTGACCTTCCTCGCGGTCGAGACCCCCGTGCGCGACGTGACCATTCCCGCCGCGCACGCCGACGTCCCTGACCTGGCGTACCTGGGCGGCCACTCGTTGTGGGACCTGCTGAACATCGAGCGGCGCGCCACCGCCGGGGCGCTGGCGACGCGCGGTCGTCCCAGCATGACGATCACCCTGTCGGCCGTGGACCCGTGGCACCTGGGCGGGCTCCTGATGTTCCTGGAGCTGGCGACGGCGTACGCGGGCGCGCTGTATGGCGTGAACGCCTTCGATCAGCCCGGCGTGGAGCTGGGGAAGCGCTACACCTACGGGATGATGGGGCGCCCCGGCTTCGAGGGGGCGCGCGACGAGTTCTCGGCGCTGCCGACGTCGAATCCCGACCGCGTGATCGATTGAAATTCCTGACATCCCTGACGTCCTTCTTCCCCGTCCTGCGGTGCCCGCGGGCAGGGAAGGAGGGTATGTTGTAGCGGCGACTCGTCTTGACCCCTCCACTTGTCCGTTCCCATGACTGCTCCAGCCGCCATGTCCGCCCATCCCGCCCTTGGAGACGCCGTGACGCGCGTCGACTCCACGATCACGGTGCATGATGCCACGGTGCTCGCGACCGAGCGCCTGGACGCGGTGGTGGGAGACGCGGTGTTCGGGAACGCCGAGGCGCGCGACTACGCGCGGTGGCTCCTGTGGGAGCTTGGACAGGCCGTAGGGGTTCGGCCGTCGTCGATCCACGAGTTGTACGCCGCGCGCGGCCGTGGCGAGGTGAAGGGGGGCTTCACGGTTCCGGCCATGAACATCCGCGGCGCCACGTACGACACGGCCCGCGCGATCTTCCGGGTGGCCCGGCAGATGGAGGCGGGGGCCTTCATCCTGGAGATCGCCCGCTCCGAGATCGCCTACACCGACCAGCGCCCCGCCGAATACGTCGCGGTGCTCATCGCGGCGGCACTGCGCGAGGGATTCCGCGGCCCGCTCTTCGTGCAGGGCGATCACTTCCAGGTGAACCACAAGAAGTACGCGGCCGATCCGGTGGCCGAGGTGGGGAACGTGAAGAAGCTCGCCGATGAGGCGATCGCCGCGGGCTTCTACAACATCGACGTCGACACGTCCACGCTGGTCGACCTGTCGCACGCCACGCTGGACGACCAGCAGCGCAAGAACTACGAGGAGTGCGCGGCCATCACCGCCTACATCCGCTCGCAGGAGCCCAAGGGGGTCACGATCTCCATCGGCGGCGAGATCGGGGAGGTGGGGACCGAGAACTCCACGGTGCCGGAGCTTCGCGCCTTCATGGACGGCTACAACCGGACGCTGGCGCGCGTGGCGCCCGGTGCGGTGGGGCTGTCGAAGATCTCCGTACAGTCGGGAACGTCGCACGGAGGGGTGGTGCTTCCCGACGGCTCGATTGCCGAGGTGAGCCTGGACCTCAAGACGCTCGAGGACCTGTCGAAGGTGGCTCGCGACGAGTACGGGATGAGCGGGGCGGTGCAGCACGGCGCGTCGACGCTCCCCGACGGGGCGTTCAACCACTTCCCGCGCACCGAGACCGCCGAGATCCACCTGGCGACGAACTTCCAGAACATGCTGTACGATCACCTCCCGGCAGGGCTTCGGGAGGAGATCTACGGGTGGCTGCGCAGCAACGCCGCCGACGAACGCAAGGCGACGGACACCGACGAGCAGTTCTACTACAAGACGCGCAAGAAGGCGCTCGGCCCCTTCAAGCGCGAACTGTGGGAGCTGGACGACGACACCAAGACCAAACTGGCGGCAGCGTACGACGCCAAGTTCGCCTTCCTCTTCACGCAGCTGGGGATCGGGGGAACGCGGGCCGCGGTGAAGCAGACGGTGAAGCCGCTGGCGATCCACCGCCCCATGCCGGGGACGCCGGGGCACATTGTGGTGGAGGCGGCGCCCGACGACGCCTCGCTGAGCGACTGACGGCCGCCCGCGGGCGGCCCAGACACGGAGGAGACCATGGCTCGCACGGACATGGACGACGATCGCGTGATCATCGAGCGACACTCGGGATCCACGGTGGGCGCCCTGCTCGCCGGAATGGCGATCGGTGCCGGGCTCGCGCTGCTGTTCGCACCGCAGAGCGGGATGGAGACACGCCAGCTGATTCGCCGGCGCGGCAAGCGTGTCCGGCGACTGGCGGCCGACTACGCGACCGACCTGCGCGATCGCGCCTCGGACCTGGTAGCCGAGACCCGGGAACGGGGCCGCGACCTGGTGGACGGGGCGCGCGAGCGCCTGGAGGACACGATCGACGACACCCGCCGCACCATGCGCGACAAGCGGCGCGAGCTGTCGAAGGCGGTGGAGGAGGGACGCGCCGCGGCACGCGACGCCAGGAGTGAGCTGGAGCGCCGGCTCGCCGATGCCCAGCGGCGCGGGCATGAGCACGCCAGTCCCGACGGCGACGCCGCCGAGTAGCTCGGCGGCGGAGACGGCCGAGACGGCTCAGACATCGCCGCCGGGCCACGCGACGGCCGGCGGCAGGCCGTCGTTGGACATCTCGCGCCTGTGGGACGCCACGCGGGACTATGCGCGCCGCGTGTGGGTCAACAGCGCCGAGGACGACATCTTCTTCCTGGCGGGCGGGATCGCCTTCAACATCCTGCTGGCGGCGGTCCCGTTCGTCCTGCTGGTCATTGCGGGACTGACCTATGCGCTCGAGCTCTCGCCCGACGCGTCGTTTGCCGAGGTGAGCGTACTGCTGGACCGGTTCCTCCCGTCGCACACGGAGGGGCCGGACGCGCCGGTGCACGTGCTGCTGCATGACGTCATCGCCGCGCGCGGCGCGTTAGGTCTGTGGGGGGCGGTCACCTTCGTCTGGTTCTCCACCCGGCTGTTCGGCTCGCTGCGCTCGGTACTGGCCGAGGTCTTTGACATCGAGACGCCGCGCGGCATCATCGCCGGCAAGTGGTTCGACGTGCGCATGACGGTGATCTCGACGGCGCTGCTGGTGGCGTATGCGGCGCTCAGCACCTACCTGGCGCTCGCCTCGTCCCGCGGCATCTCGTTCCTGGTGCAGCTCGGCCTTCGCCAGGAGGTGATGGGCGGCGTGGAGTACGCGGTGGGGCGCCTCGTCGCCTTCGGCTTCATCGTGGCGTCGTTCTGGGCGCTCTACAAGTACCTGCCGCATCGCAAGGTGCGATGGCAGCAGGCGCTGGTGGGGGCGCTGGCGTCGTCGCTGCTGCTCGAGGTGGCGCGAAACGCCTGGTCGGCGCTCACCCAGTCGTTCAACATGGCGTCACTGTACACGGGGACGCTGTACGCGCTGGTCTCGCTGGTGTTCTGGGTGTACTACGCGGCGCTAATCTTCATCGTGGGCGCCGAAGTGTCGCAGGCGCACGAACTCCGCCGCACCCGCCGCCTGCAACGCGAATCGCTGAACTGATCCCTCTCGTCTTCTCGTCTTCTCGTCCTCTCTGATGATCGACATCCGCTCCGACACCGTGACCAAGCCGTCGCCCGCCATGCGGCGGGCCATCGCCGAGGCGGAAGTCG
>CAZVDJ010000237.1:4487-6666 GCA_964626245.1 uncultured Gemmatimonadaceae bacterium | reverse complement strand
CCATGGCCTGCTCGGGCGACATGTAGTGCGGCGTCCCCATCGCGCGCCCGCTGCGCGTGAGGCGCCCGTGGAAGCGTGCGGTCGCGATGCCGAAGTCGGTGATGAGCGCGTGCCCGTCCTCGTCGAAGAGGATGTTGTCCGGCTTGATGTCGCGATGCACCACGCCGCGGCGATGCGCGTAGTCGAGGGCCGTGGCCACCTGCGCACAGATCGTCGCCGAGGGCGCGGCAGGGACGACCTTGTCCCGCACCAGGATGTCGGCCAGCGATCCACCTGCCATGTAGGGCATGACGAGGTAGACCAGCTCCTGCAGGTCGGCGAAGTCCAGGATGGGGCAGATGTGCGGGTGCAGGAGCTGGCTGGACGCCTCGGCCTCGCGCTTGAAGCGCTCGCGCATCTCGGGATCCTTGGCGAGGTGCTGGTGCAGCACCTTGATCACGAGCGGACGGTCGAGCGAGGCGTGCAGCGCGTAGTACACGTGCGCCATGCCGCCGCTCCCCAACCGGCGCACCACGCGATAGCGCGTCCCCGACGCACGGCGCAGGTTGGTCAGCTCGCTGTCGGGCTGCTCCAGCGGCGCCGCGCTCACCTCGGGGAGGTCGGCGGAGCAGCGCACGCACTTCACGGCGCGCGCGCGGTTCCAGGTGCCGCAGTCGGGACAGAACACGCGCTCAGGCCCCGAACTGGAGTCGGACGAAGTCGTACGGCGGGAGCGGTCCGGACTGCTCGATGGCGAGTTCCGGCAGCCGGCGCCGTTCCTCGTCCACCGCGTTGTCGAACATCCCCCACTTGTCGCGCTCCACGAGGAACGACGCCTCGGCGCTGCGGCCCAGCGGGGGCGCGGCCTGCGGCGCGAAGGTCACGCACGCCACCGCGCTGCGCTTGAGGAAGCGGAACGAGTCGAAGACGGTCTGCTCGAAGTCCGCCACGCGTCCCTCGCGCGATTCGCTCATCTCGGCGGGCGAGAGCGGGCGGGGCGAGACGGAGACGCGCGTCATGAGCCGGTCGCCCACGTAGTGCACGGCGTCCATGAGCGAGACGTAGTGCAGCTCCATCCAGTGCAGGAGCGAGGAGCGCGAGCGGAAGACGACGCCGAACGGCGCGGGGATCACCGGCTGCGTGCGGAACGCCTCTTCCACCACGTGGCGGTACTCCTCGATGGCTTCGCGCGTGGCGGCCAGTCGCTCGTAGGCCGAGGGACGGACGATGGCGCCCAGGTCGCGCAGCGGAACGAACTCGGTGGACGCCAGTTGCAGCGGGGCCGCGGGATCGTGCGCCGCCACCCCAAAGAGCTGCAGCGAATCGGTGCCGATGGCCGGGATGCGGAGACTGAGCGTTCGCGCCACTGATGTCCTCGACGTGTCCTTCTGGTCAGCCGTGCGACGGGCCCAATCCTTCCCCGGCGCCACGCGACCGTCGCGCGCCCCGGATTCTCCGATCTTCTCGCTCAAGTATCGGCCGAAGACGGAGCGGACACCATCATGTGATGAGGTCCGCCGGCTCCGCGCAGCAGCCAAAGGTCAGACGATTCTCATGGATGTGGTCGTCACAGGGAATTTTCTGCCGTGGAGCAGCACAAGGCGAGGGCCGCCCCGCGAGTGACGGGGCGATCCGGCGGCGTGACACCCGGCCTCCATCGCATGCCTCCCCCGCCCCTGCCGGATCGACCGTCGCCCCTACCGCAGCGCCCGCAGGTGCGTCACGCAGGCGGCCCCGAGCCGGTCGGGGTCGTAGCCCCCCTCCAGCGCACTGACCAGCCGCCCTCCGCACCACGCCTCGGCGCGCTCGACCATCTGGCGCGTGAGAAGTTCGACGTGCTCCAGCTCCAGGGTGAAGCCGCCCAGCGGATCCCCGCGCAGCGAGTCGAACCCCGCCGAGATGAGGACGAGGTCCGGAACCCACTTGTCGGTCGCCTGGTCGATCGCGCGCGTGAGGGCGTCGACGTAGCGGTCCGGCGGGAGCCCTCCCGGGAGCGGGACGTTCCAGATGGAGCGGTGCGGACCGCGGTCATGGGCGGCGCCGGTGCCGGGATACCACGGCCACTGGTGCATGGAGACGAAGCGGATCGACGGCTCCTGCTCCACCAGCGCCTGCGTCCCGTTGCCGTGGTGGACGTCCCAGTCGACGATGAGGACCCGGCCCGCGCCGTGCCGCTGGCGGGCGTAGTGGGCCGCGATTG
>CAZVDJ010000237.1:0-4477 GCA_964626245.1 uncultured Gemmatimonadaceae bacterium | reverse complement strand
TCCGAAGAGGCAGAAGCCCATGGCGCGATCGCGCAGCGCGTGGTGCCCGGGGGGACGGACGGCGGCAAAGGCGCGTCCCCCTCCCTCTGCGAAGGCGCGATCGACGCCATCGAGCACCGCGCCGCAGGCGGCGGTGGCGGCGTCCCACGATCCTTCACTGGCCACGGTGTCGCCGTCGAGCCGCCCGCCACCCTCCCCGGCCAGGGCGCGCACGTGCTCCATGTACTGGAGCGTGTGCGCGAGTGCCAGCTCCTCGGGGAGGGCGTGGCGGGCCTCCAGGTGCTCGATGTCCTGGAAGAGCTCGAAGTCGTGGCGCAGCGCGCGCGGGATGGCGCGCAGGCGTCCCACGTGCTCGGGGTGGTTCCACCCGGTGTCGTGCCGGCCGCAGTCGGCGTGCGAGATGTAGGCGACGGTCATCGGGCACCGCGGAGCCGGCGTGAGCCCCACTCCCCAAGCAGCGCCAGGGTGAAGAGGGCGAGGAGGAGGGCGCTCCAGGGCCAGCTGGCGCGCGTTGCGGCTACCGGGTCGGTGCCGCCGGCCGGCACGCCTAACGCATCCACCAGCGAGGCGTAGGGAACCGGGTCGGCCGCGTCCGCTGCCTCGACCGACCGTGCGACGAGCGGGGCGTACGCCACCGACGCCACGAGTCCGCTCCACCAGGCGCGATGCGCACCCGGCGCCGCGTCGTCGCCCTCCATCCGCCAGCGCCAGCTCTCGTGATAACCGGAGAGCACCACGCGCCCCAGCTCCACACGGATCGCGGCCATCCGCGCGCGTGCACGATCGGTCTCCAGGACGAGCGCGCCCGGGCGCAGGCGCGCCAGCGACACGCCGCCGAGGCCGCGTCGAGGCTCGGGCGAGAGCAGCGCGCCTGGAACGGCGGCGACGGCGCTCCCGGGCGATGCCGGGAGGAGTGCAGCGAGCGCCGGTACCGTCGCGGCGTCGGCCAGGGCCACCATCCCGCCTCCGCTCCGCACAAACCGCGCAATGGAGGCGGCCATGGGCGACACGCTCGCGTCGAGCGCGATGATGGCGGCGTTGCGGGCCGTGTCGAGCGGCGCGAGGTCACCCTGCCGGACGTCGGCGCCAGGTGCAACCGCCAGGCGGGCCTCGACGCGCCATCCCGCCTCCTCCAACGCGGCGACGACGAACTTCCCTTCCCACCCGGCGCGACCGACCACCACAACGGGACGCAGCAGGAGCGAGTCGGGGCGCGCCAGTGCCGCGGCGCCGCGCGGCACCACCGCGCGCACCGCTCCACCGGCCAACGCCTCCAGCACCCGCACGCCCTCTCCCGAGAGTCTGGTCGAATCGAGCGCCCCCGCGTCGTCGCGCACGGCGAGCGATCGTGCGCCCCCGCCGAGCATCGTGATGCGCGTGCGTCCGTCGGGCTCGGCGATGGGCTCGGTCATGGCAGCAAGGCGCGGAAGCGGCGCGGTGGATACCTCGCGCCAGCGCACGTCGGTCCCCGCCGCTGCCACGGCGCGCATCCACGCGCGGGTGCCGACCCCCGGGAGCGAATCGACGGTGACGTCCATCGGCCGCGCACCGGGTTCCAGCGATTGGAGGAGCGCGCGCGGAAGCGCCGTGGTCGACGTCACCTGCAGCGCGCCCGAACCGGCGCGCGGCGGGAGCACGGTGCGGAGAAAGAGCGCGCCCAGCGCCAGCCACGCCACGGCGCGCAGCACTCGCTCCATCGTGACCCGGTCAGCGCGTGAGGGCATAGACCACCAGGTTCACGCCAAACCGCGTGTTGTCGACGGAATAGAAGCGCTTGTTGTCGGGATGGAAGTTCCACTCCGACGAGTAGTCCTTGTTGCTGTACAGGACCGCGATGCGATCGCCACGCAGCGCGGCCATCAGGTAGGGGTGCAGCAGGTTGTCGCCCCACCCATTGAGCTCGTGCGACGTGTTGGGCGGGCCATCGGCAAAGGTGAAGAAGGCGGAGTAGAGTGCGTGCCGGTTGGGAAGCTTGACCAGGGGGCCGGCCACCGCTTGCAGCTCCTCGGTGGCCGTCTTGTGGAACATCCCGTCCACGTCGTGGTTGTGGTCATCCACGAAGAGGAGCCCGCCGCGGTCCAGGTAGCGCGCCAGCATGCGCCGTTCCTGGGCAGTGAACCGCACCGGCAGGTGCCCCGTCAGGTACAAAAGCGGGTAGCGCAGCACGGCCTCGGATGCGAGCGGGACGACGACGCCGGCCGGCGCGACATCGATCTCCGTGTAGCGCGCCACGGAGTCGATGAGGTTGGCCGGGACCATCGGCGCCGAGTCCCAGTCCCCGGACTCGTACTGCGCCGTGGCGAAGACGAACTCGCTCATCGTACGCGCCCGCCCCAGCTGGGGAGTGCATCGCCGGTAACGAGCCCGTCGTCCAGCGCGCGCCGGGCACGCAGGAGGGGCTCCGTGGCGTCACGCCCGGTGCGCAACGCGTCGATGGCCTGTTCCAGCGCGTTGGCCGCCGCCGGCAGGCGCTCGGCAGCCGCCAGCCGCAATACGATCAGGGAATCGATCCCGGCCGACGCATCGCCGCCGGGAACCGGGCTCGCGCCCGCGCTCGAGGCATCGCCGGCGTCGAGCGCGTCGAGGGCGCGGGCAAAACGCGCGAGCAGCAGCTGGCGCGGCGCGTCCATCGCAAGGCGCGGCGTGCGCCGGGCAGGGTCGCCACGATCCTTGCCCTGCATGCGGACCTTGGCCAGGTCGACCACCACCCTGGGCGGCGCGCCGCGCAGGTAGAGACGCTCCGCCGCACGCGCCCGCTGGATGGCGGCGAGCGCCGCGTACATGGGTGGCAGGGCGCGCGCCGGCTCGGCGACGTCCAGCGCCCGCCCGGCGTCCCACATCGCGTTGTACGCCTCCAGCATGGGACGGTTGATCGCCACCACCGGCGTCTCGTCGTGCTCGAAGTCGGTGGGATTCGCCGCGATGGCGGTTGCCTTCTCGGCCGCCTTGAGCAGCGCTTCGGGCGTCAGGGGGGCCTGGGGGAGCTGTTCCGACTCGTCGTGGCCGTGCCCGTCTCCGTGGAAGTGTTCCCCCGCCCCCTCGGCGCCATCGCCTAACCGTGCGAAGATGATGTCGCTCACCTGCCGGCGCAGCCGGGCCTGGTCGCGGCCGATGCGCCGGGACTCGGCCACCACCGCGTCGCGGGGCATGGAGCGCGCGCGCCTGACGAGTGCCTCGGTGAGGTTGATGAGCATGCGCTGGCTCAGCACCGACTTGTCGATCTCCGGCGGCGGCGCCTGCTCCACCGCGACCGAGTCGTACTCCCCGGCGCGCGCCACGCGAATGCTGCGCGTGTCGGAGCTCCCGACCCCTGCACCGGCCACGGTATTGCGGTCGCGGGCGACGGCCCGCAGGTGCACCACATCGCCTGCCACGATGCCGAGTGACGCGAGGGAGAGGGAGGCGTTCAGGGAGCCGCGGCGGGCCCCGACGGCAGGAAGGGCCCCAATCGTGCCCCGCTTGAATGTGAAGCGCTCGCCCTCGCCCGAACTCACGATGTACTCGAAGGTCGCCGAGGCGAGCCCCAGGTCGTCGTGCAAGTCGGCAGCAAGGGGGAAGGTCCCGCCCGGCTCGCGCAGCACCGTGTCGCGGGCCGGCAGGCGCAACGTGACCACGGGGGCGGAGTCGAGGCGCGGTTCCAGGGCGATGAGTCGTGCCTCGCCGCCAGCGCGCGCCACGCGGATCAGGGCGCGCGACGTCCCGGTGGCAAGCAGCACCTCCCACCCACCGTCGCGCACCACGACCGGCAGCACGCTCGAATCGCGCAGGGCGTGGAGCGCGGTGGTGTCGCCGGTGCCGCGCAGGGAGAGCCGGCTCCCGGGATAGGCGCGCACGAGCGCCGGGTCATCGAGTCGCTCGCTGGCAAGCCCCGTGTAGGCCGGCGGTTCGACACGCACCTGCAGCGGGCCAAGCGCCGCCGGCGGCGTGGACGCAGTACCGCGGGCGGGCGAGGCGCCGCGGGTTGCGGCAACCCGCGAGATGACCGCCGGGGCCCAGAGCGCCAGCGCAAGGCCGATGAATGCCAGCGCTGCCGGCAGCCGCAAGGCGCGCTGCAGCGCGACGCGTGCCGGCGCCTCCCAGGCGATCCCCTGCGCGGCGCGTTCCACGGCGGCGCGTGTGGCGGCCGTCGTCTCCGGATCGACGGCGGTGACGAGTGCGTACTTGAGCGAAGGCTCATGCTCCTCCAGCCAGAGCGCCGCACGCGTCGTGGAGAGCGCCGAGCCGCCACCGCGCCACCAGAGGGCGATCGCCACGAGCCCGCCGGCGACGAGCGCCACGGTGAGGCCCAGCGACGTGCCATCCCCGGCCGCACGCGCCACCGCGAGCACGGCGCCAGCCGCGCCCGCGCCCATGAACGCGCCACGTGCGGCGGCAACCCATTGCAGCCGACGGCGCCAGCCATCGACGCGGCCGGCCAGCACGCCGGGCGCGACGGCGCTGCGCGCGGCGCTCACGCCGCCTCCCTGGCGTTGGCGGG
>CAZVDJ010000236.1:0-6670 GCA_964626245.1 uncultured Gemmatimonadaceae bacterium | reverse complement strand
GCACTCCAGACGTCGCGACTCGCTGTCGAGCGGTTGGTGGGACCGCCGCCCAACGCTCTGGTTCAGCGGCGGGCCGCGCAGCGGACCGTCCGCTGCAACCGGTTGTTAGGCGGGACCGCGCAACGTTGCGCGACCCGCGACGGCTTGGGCTGCGAGGCTCACCATGAGCAGTACAGCCTGGGGCTCCGGGACTGCCACGAGCGCGGCAGCGCCAAGAAGCAGATACGCAAAGTTCGCCCGCCGTACGACGGGCGCTGTCGGTTGCTGACATGGTTCCAGACCCACGTGCGCCCAGTTCACCACCGCAAGGAGCACCAAGCCGACGCCGCTGGTCAGGAACCACAGTGCTTCGGCAGACCACTCTTGGTACAGGTGTGCTGTAAGCAGGACATGTAGAAGCGCAACGAACCCGACGGTTGCGCTGGCAGCTCGATGAACTCGACGCCAGACGGCAAAACTCATGGAAGCCCCTCTGCCGTCTTGGGCGGGCATGGGCAATCACCATAGGAACAGAACACGCAGCAGTCGCCAGGTTTGGGGCGAAGTATGAGTTGGCACGACGGGCACTCGAAGAAGTAGAGACACGCATCAGTCGGCATCGGGGCGAACGCTGTTGCCGCGCAGTGCGGGCACTGAATCGAACCGGCAGTCGACGTGTCCACATCTGGGTTCATGGCGTCCCGGCCGCCGACGAGGGTTCGGAGAACGCAATGAAATAGCCATTGGGGTCTCGGACCGCGAACTCGTTCATCCCGTACTCCATGACTTCCGGCCCCCACGCGAAGGGGATACCCGCCGCCTGATACTCTCTTGCCAGCTCGCTGACGCTAGCTGGGAACACGTAGAACGTTCCACTGCAGACTGGTTCCGCCGGAGTGCCGTGGGGCGGTTCCGTATGGAACTGAAAGACAACATCGTCGCGCTGTACCTCCGCCCATGTTGCCGTCGCTCGATCCGTGTCGCAGCCAGTCAGCCGGAACCCGAGCCGTTCGTAAAAGCCGAGTGTCGCGGCCATGTCCTTCGTCAGCAGGGCTGGCACCAAGCGTGAACGGATAGTGGTCATACCTGAATCTCCTAGTCTCCGCCTAACGATGAAGCTCAGATGCCGCCGAGGTAAATAGTGCGAGCGGAGCGAGCACACAATAACTCGGCGGTCTGCTGCAGCGTATGTTATGCGCTGCTGGGCGCCGCATCACGCGCGTGCCTCTCGCGGGCGCCGACATTCGGCCTTTGCGTTTTCCCGACGTCGGCGATTGCTCTCGGCCTTCGCGGCCGCCTTGCGTCCGTAGTAGGCCCCGCGACCCTTCTTGGCACTCGCGTGTTCGGTCTTTCGTGCGCCCTGCGCCATGACGAGTCTCCTGGTGTCAGCTCGGACGCAGTCGGCCCGCCCAATACGGGCACGCGGGGCACGATGCGCCGAGAGGATAGTCGATGCCTTCCTCGTGCGGACAGCCAAGCAGACCGTCGCTCATTACGACCGACCGGACGCCCTGCGCCTGAAGGAATCGCAGGATGGCCGCGCCAATGCTCGCGTCCTCGCGCACGTCCGTCTCGCCGCCGTACCACTTCTCCATCGCGGTGATCTGGCCGCGCGCACGGCGCTGGATGCCGACGGCGACCTTTGTGGCGCGACTGGCGCTCGGGCCGTACCACGCGATCGTCGCGAGCGGGTAGCCCTGCATCCCGCGCGCTGCCTTTCCGCGGAGCCGCTCCAGAGCCAGCCGGGCACTCACCCGTCACCTCCAGCAAGGAAATGGTCGCGCATGCGCATAACTTTCTATTCACCTGCCGCCCCTCCCCCGCTCACCACCCGGAAAGACAGCGGCACAAGCAACCTTCTCCACGTTCGCCCGCCGCTCCTTCGACCGCAATACCTGCCCACCAAACCAAGCGCAACGCCGCCAATCCCGTTGCGAGTCAGGCAGTCGCGTCACGAGTCGAGTGGCCGAACTCTCACAGCACGCCCCACTTCGGGCCATCCACCCCAAGCCGGCGGCGCGCGAACGCGCCAGCTGTCACGGCGCCGGAGAAGACAGATACTGCTGTCGACGATGTCCGCGATATCCCGCCGGCCCCGCGTCCTCCTTCGTCCCGAACGCTCCGCAGTGATATCCGCCATATCCCACCCCAGCAGCGCGCTGCCCGCGCACCAACTGCAGCGCTCGGCGGCGTGAGTGTAGGCTGCGACGGTGTTGATCGACGCTTGTGCAATGGCGATCGCCGATGATGCAGTGGCGATCGTCCGCTGCGCAGAGGCGACCGACGGCTTTGCACCAGCGACCGCCGGCAGTTCAGCAGTGAACGCGAACGATTCAGCGATGACCGCCGGCACTCCAGCCACGACCGCCGACGGTGCAGCAGTGACCGCCTGCGTCGCACGAGCGACCACCAACCGTGCAGCGTTGATCGCTGACAGTTCAGTGCCGACCGTCGGCTGTGCAGCGGCGACCGTCGGCTGCGTCGGGGTGACATTCAGCTGTGCAGTGGTGATCGCCGACGGAGCACCAGCGACCGCCGACGGTACAGCCGCGACCGTCGGCGGTGCAGTGCTGATCGCCGGCCATGCACCAGCGACCGTCGACTGCTCTCGGGCGACCGCCGACGTTGCAGCAGTGACCGCCGGCTGTGCACGGCCGACCGGCCTCGCCCCCTGATTCGCCTCTCCCTTGGCACTTTTCCGCCGCACGGGGATTCTGAGAGTCGTGCCCGCCCTCGCCTCCTCATGAATCCCGACGTCAGCAGCCCACGACATGCGCCGCAGTGCTAACTGGCTCCACCCGGCGGTGATCGCGATCTCGCTCGCCCCCTTCTGCTTCATCGCCTTCGCAATCGCCTCGGACTTCTTCCAGGGGACGCGCTATCTCGGCTCCAATCCCATCAAGGAAGCCGAACACATGTCCGGGAAGTGGGCGCTGCGATTCCTGGCACTCACGCTCGCCATCACCCCCGCCCTCCGGATCACGCGGCAGGGCTGGCTGGTGCGCTATCGCCGCACCTTCGGGCTGTTCGCCTTCTTCTACGCCTGCGTTCACCTGACGATATACGGCGTCCTGGACGTCGAATTGTCGTGGGGTGAGATGCTCGAGGACGTGGCGAAGCGGCTGTATATCACTATCGGTATGACCGCGTTCGCGCTCCTGATCCCGCTCGCCGTCACCTCCACTAAGGGGTGGATCCGCCGCCTGGGGAACGCGCGGTGGAACGCGCTGCACCGCCTTGTCTATATCGTTGCCCCGCTTGGGCTTGTTCACTACTGGATGTCGGTCAAGAAGGACATCACCGAACCGGCGATCTTCGGCCTGATCTTCGCCTCCCTGCTGGGATGGCGGATCTGGAACACTCGCCGAATTCGCGCGGCGCGCGCGGCTACCGCCGCCTGACCTCTCCCCGCGGTCGCCGTCCCTTCCGCGGCAGCAACAACAAAACTCTGACTTGACAACCCGGCGTTGCTAATACGTATTAGCGCGCCGTGAACTCGACCCCGGAATCACCCGACCGCCCGCCGGAAGAGCGCCCCGCGACCACGGCCGCGGGGCGCGTGACGGCCCATGATGTCGCGGCCCGCGCCGGGGTCTCGCAGCCGACGGTCTCCCTGGTCCTGTCGGGGAACCCCAAGGCCCGCGTCTCGGCGGAGACGCGCGCGCGGGTCACGCGAGCCGCCGAGGAGCTGGGCTACCGCCCCAATGCCCTCGCGCAGGGGCTGGTGAGGCGGCGCTCCTTTGCGCTGGGCGTCGTGGTCCCCGACCTGGAGAATCCCTTCTTCGCGGCGGTCGTGTCGGGGGCGGAGAAGGTCGCGGCGCGCGCGGGGTACGCCGTCTTCCTCTGCGAAACGGGGGAGACCTCCGCGGAGCAGCACCTGGATGCGCTGCGCGCGCGCCAGATCGACGGCGTCATCCTCGACGCGGTGGGGGCGGCGGCGCTGAGCCCCTCGCGCCTGGGGGGGATGCACGTCGTACTGGTGGACGAGCTGCTCGACGCCTATCCCGCCGTCGTCTCCGACGCCGAGCAGGCGGGGGAGCTGGCGGCGAGCCACCTGCTGTCGCTCGGCCACACGCGCATGGCCTTCATCGGCCCCGCGCTGGACACCAGCGCCTTCCGGTTGCGCGAGCGTGGCTTCGTCCGCGCGTTGCGCGGCGCCGGGGTCCCCCTCACCTCCGACCGGCTGCGGCGCGCGGGGGCCACGGTGGGCGGCGGGATGCAGGCGATGCGCGCGCTCCTGGCGCTCAGGCCGCGTCCCACCGGCGTCTTCTGCGCGAACGACCTGGCCGCCGTTGGGGCGCTCAAGGCATGCGCGCTGGCCCGCGTCGCCGTGCCGCGTGAGCTGTCGATCGTTGGCTGCGACGACGTGGAGCTGGCGCGACTGGTCACGCCGGAGCTGACGACGGTCGCCATTCCCGCGCGTGAACTGGGCGCCCGCGCCGCGCGGCTGCTGATCCGGCAGCTCGCGGGTGAGGATGCCGATCCGGCCACGCGCGCCTCGCGGCCGCTCCCGGTGCGACTGGTGGTGCGCGGGACGACGGCCGCGGCACCGGAGGCCGCATGACCAGGCGCGAAGCCGGGGGCGTGACCGGGGCGATGCGCCACGCCGTGATCACCGGGACCGGGCACCACGTTCCGTCGCGCGTGGTGACGAACGCGGAGCTCGAGGCCCTCCTCGGCACGTCGGTGGAGCCGTTCGTGAGCGAGACGTTAGGCATCCGCGAGCGCCGCTTCTGCGCCCCGCACGAGTCGACGGTGGACCTGTGCGTCCCCGCGGCGCGCTCGGCGATGGCGATGGCGGGGGTGACGCCCGGCGACATCGACCTGCTCATCGTCGCGACCGATACGCCCGAGTACATCTCGCCGGCCACGTCGTCCGTGCTGCACGCGCGGCTCGGTACGCGCCGCGCCGCCACCTTCGACGTGAACTGCGGCTGCGCGGGCTTTGTCACCGCGCTGGACGTGGCCGCCAAGTACCTGCGCGCCGACGATCGCTACTCCCGCATCCTGGTGGTGGGGGCGTATGCGATGTCGAAGTACCTGGACCTGCATGACCGGAACACGGCGACGATCTTCGCCGATGGTGCGGGCGCCACGGTGGTGGAGGCGCGCGAGTACCCCGGCGTGCTGGCGTCGGAGCTCTATGCGGACGGGTCGTTCTGCCACGGCATGGGGGTCTTTGCCGGCGGGACCGCGGAGCCGGTGACGGAGGAGGTGTTGCGCGACGGCGCGCGCAACCGCCTGCGCTTCGTGGAGAAGTACCCCAAGGTGGTGAACGAGGAGGGGTGGCCCCGCATCGCGCGCGCGGTGCTGGCGCGCGCGGGGCGCGGCGTGGACGAGGTGGCGTGCTGGTTGTGGACGCAGGTGAACCGCTCCACCATCGAGGTGGTGATGTCCCACCTGGGCGTGCCGATGTCGCGCGCGCATACGGTGATGCACAAGTGGGGCTACACCGGCGCGGCCTGCCTCCCCATGGCGCTCGACGATGCCGTGCGGGCCGGCCGCCTGCAGGACGGCGACCTCGTGCTGCTGACGGGATCGGGAGCCGGACTGGCCATGGGGTGCGTGGCACTGGAGTGGCGCACGCCGCGGCCCGCGGTCGCGGCAGGCGCCCCGGGCGCGGGGGCGTCGTGATGCGCGTGGACGGGACGATTCCGGCGATCTTTGCCGCGCGGGTGGCGCAGGGCGGCGATGCGCGAGCGCTGCGCGAGTACGACCCGTCCACGGGCGGCTTCCGGCACGCCATGACCTGGCGCGAGTGGGAGCGCGCGTCGCGCGCGGTGGCGGCGGCGTTGCTCCTGGCGGGAGGGGGCGCTCGCCATCCTCGCCAGCAACCGGATCATCTGGCCGCTGGCCGACGTGGGCGGCGTGCTGGCCGGGATGGTGACCGTCGGCGTCTATCCCACCGCGTCGGCGGCGCTGCTGCGCGAGCTGCTGCTGGACTCGGGGGCGGTGGCGCTCGTGGTCGACAGCGCCGAGCAGCTGGCCAAGGCGCGCGAGGCCACGGCGGCGTGGGACCGGCCACTGCTGCTGGTCGTCGACGCGCCGACGGACGGCGCCACGCTGGCGGTGCAGGCCGACGGCTGCGGGAAGCGCGAGGTGTGGTGGAGCGACCTGGTGGCAGAGGGTGAACGGGCGCTGCCGCGCATGGACCAGGCGCTGCGCGAGCGCGCCGCCCTCACCACGCCCGACGACGTCGCGATGCTCGTGTACACCTCCGGTTCGACCGGCGCCGCCAAGGGCGCGCAGCTGTCGCACCGCTGCGTGGTGGAGTCGGCGCGCTCGATCCGCGACACGCTGGGGCTGGGGGGCGACGACTCGGCGCTCTCCTTCCTCCCGTTCAGTCACGCCGGCGAGCGGATCTTCGGGCTCTACACGCGCATTGCCTGCGGGATGGAGGCGACGCTCGTGCACGACCCCGCACACCTGTGGGACGCAGGGGTGGCCGCGGAGCCGACGCTCTTTGGCGGGATGCCGCGCTTCTTCGAGAAGGTGTACGAGGCGCTGCGCGCCGCCCGCTCGTCGTGCAGCGCCGCCGAGGCGCTGGCGTGGGACCGGGCGCTGACCCTGGGGCGCGAACGATCCGCGGTGCGGCAGGGCGGGGGGGTGGTGCCGGCGGGGCTGGAGTCGGCGTGGGGCGCGGCGCGCGCCCCCCAAGGACCCCAGCGGGAGCGGGCCATAGGGGCACCCG
>CAZVDJ010000235.1:0-6674 GCA_964626245.1 uncultured Gemmatimonadaceae bacterium | reverse complement strand
CTCCCGTCTCCCGTCTCCCGTCTCCCGTCTCCCGTCTCCCGTCTCAAGAATGCCCCAGCCTGAACTGCTCGAGACCTTTCCGAACCCATACCCTGGGCGGAACTACGAGATCTTCATGACGACGCCGGAGTTCACGTCGCTCTGTCCGATCGGCGGGATCGAGACCGACGCCGCGGAGCTCGCGCTGCTGAAAGGGGGGGCGCCGGACTTCGCGACGATCAACATCACCTACATCCCCGACGAGCTGTGCGTGGAGCTCAAGAGCCTCAAGCTCTACCTCTGGAGCTTCCGCAATGACGGGATCTTCTACGAGCGCGTGGTGAACCGGATCCTCGATGACCTGAGCGCGACGGTGAAGCCGCGCTGGATGCGCGTGGTGGGAGACTTCAACGTGCGCGGTGGGATCAAGTCGGTGATCACGGCGGACTACGGAACGCGGCCGGCCGCCTCCTGAGAACGCGACGGCCCACGGGCCGAGGCAGGGCGGCGGCGGTCGCATTCCGCCCAACACGTCGACGGCGCGCGCGTAACTTCGGCACAGCCTCCTTCCCGAGCCGCCATGGAACGCACCTCCCGTCTCGCCTGCGTCGACGCGCCCCGAATCCGGCGCCTTCCCGCCATCCGCCTCCGGCGGCGGGGGCTCCTGGCCAGCATCGCCGCCGGACTGGCCACCCTGGGCTGCGCGCAGCAATCGGTGGTCACGACCTCCTCGACAACATCGGGAGCGGGCGCTGCGGCCACGGGAATGGGGGTGTCGGCGCGCATCCTGCCTAACGACGATGTGCCATCGCTCGACGCCATCACCGCGGCCGACCTGCGGCGCGACCTCTTTGCACTGGCCGGCGACGCCATGCGCGGGCGCGAGGCCGGGACGCTGGATGAACTGCGGGCGAGCGGGTGGCTGGTGGAGCAGCTGCGCGCCATCGGCCTGGAGCCGGCAGGCGAGGACGGGACCTACTACCAGTGGTGGAACATCCGCCGCATCCGGCAATCCGACGCCAGCGTGGTACGCGTGGGCGGCGAGCGGCTGGCAATGTGGCGCGATGTCGTGATTCCGCAGGCTGTGGACGCCACGCTGGACCTTCCGCTGCTCTACCTGGGACGCGCGACGGAGCCGGAGCTGCAGGGGCAGTCGCTGTCGGGAAAGGCGGTGGTGGCGCAGATCGTGGCGCCCCCCAATCCGCCGGGACGAAACGTGTCGCTCTCGTCGTGGCGCTACGCCGGGGCCGCGGTGCGCGGCCAATCGGCGCGGCTGGCGACGCTCGGCGCCTCGGCGATCATCCTGGTGGCCGACTCGGTGGTGGAGAGTGCGCTGGAGTTCTACGGCGCGGTGTCGGCGCGCGGCAGCTACGGACTCGACACGGCCGGTGCGCTCACGCGGCCCCGTCCCACCACGCCGGTGATGGTCGTGCGGCAGCGCATGCTTCGGGCACTTCAGGCGCCCGGGGCCCGCCTCACGGCCACGCTCACCAGCGAGAGCTTCACCTATCCGTCGGTGAACATCGTGGCGCGCGCCACGGGCAACGATCCGCAGCGGCGCAACGAGTACGTCCTGTTCAGCGGGCACCAGGACCATGACGGGGTGCGCTTTGCCATCGACGGCGACTCGATCTGGAATGGCGCCGACGACAACGCGACGGTGAGCGTGGCCATGCTCGCCATCGCGCGCGCGTGGAAGCGGCAGCCCAACCCGCGATCGGCGCTGTGGGTGTGGCACGGGGCGGAAGAGCGCGGGCTGCTGGGGTCGCGCTGGCATGCCATGCACCCTATGGTGCCGCGGGACCAGATCGTCGCCGTGCTCAACGGCGACATGATCGGGCGCAACCACCCCGACTCGGCATCGTTGTTAGGCATCCAGCCGCCGCACCGCAACTCGCGCGACCTGGTGGCGCTCGCGCTGCGGGCCAACGAGCTCACGGGGCGCTTCGTGCTGGATTCGCTGTGGGATCGCCCCACGCACCCCGAGGGGTGGTACTTCCGCAGCGACCACCTGCCGTACGCGCGCATGAACATCCCGGCGGTGATGTACTCCACCAACCTGCACCCCGACTACCACACGCCGCGCGACAACCCCGACCGCATCGACATTGCCAAGCTGCGGCGGATGACCCAGTGGATGTACGCCACGGGGTGGCTGGTGGGGACGGCGGCGCGGCGCCCGGCGCTGGACGCCGGCTTCAAGCTCGAGCGTTAGGCAGACGGTGGCGTCCGCGCGCCGGACCCGGCGCGCGGATCGCGGGTCACTTCGCCACCTCCTTCACGTCGAGCACGGTGATCTCGCCGAGCTTGAGCGCCTCGATGGCCGGGCGCACCTGCGACAGGTCTCCCACCACCACCACGGTGGCCTGGTCGGGGGTGAGGTACTGCCGCGCCACGCGCTGCACGTCGGCGGCGCTCACGCGTCGCACCTGCTCGGCGTAGCCGGCAAGCTCGCCGAGCGGAAGGCCAAAGACCGCCAGCTGCGCCATGGTCGCCGCCACCTGCGACGTGCTCTCGAGCGACCCGGGAAGCCCCAGCTCGATGTAGGCGCGGGCGCGCTGCAGCTCGTGATCGGCCACCGGCGTGTCACGAATGGCGCGCAGCTCCTTGAAGAACTCCACCAGCGACGAGTCGGTGACGTTGGTGCGTACCGCGGCCGACGCGAGGAACGGCCCGGGCGCCCGCCGGAAAGTGAAGCGGGACCCGGCGCCGTAGGTGTAGCCCTTCTCCTCGCGCAGGTTGGAGTTGAGGCGCGAGCTGAACGAGCCGCCCAGCAGGGTGTTCATGACCATGAGCGCAGCGTAGTCGCCGGTGCGGCGTTCCACGCCGGGCCAGCCGATGTTGATGACCGACTGCGCGGCGCCGGGCTTGTCGACCAGGTAGACGCGCGTGCGCGGTTCACGGTGCGGGGCCACGGTCACCGGGGCGGGCACCGCCGGCGCGCCGGCCACGCGCCAGTCACCCAGGTGCCGCTCGAGGCGCGCGCGCGCATCGCCCTCCGCCAGGTCCCCCACCACCACGATACGCGCCGAGTCGGGACGGATGGCGCGTGCGTAGAAGGCGCGCACGCGGGCGCTGTCGAGCGTGGCGGTGCTCGCGGAGTCGCCGCCCGCACTGCGGTGGTAGGGGTGGCCCGCGGGGAAGACGACGGCGTTGAAGGCCAGGTCGGCGAGCGCGTTGGGCTGGTCGCGCTGCTGCAGGAGCGCCGTCAGGCGCAAGTCGCGCTGGCGCCGCACCTCGTCGGCGCGGAAGGTGGGGCGCCGGATGACGTCGGCCAGGAGGTCGAGCGCGGGGTCCAGGGTGCGCACCGGCACCTTGAGCGAGACGACGATGCGATCCCAGTCGGCCGAGGCCTGCAGGGCGGCGCCCAGGTAGGCCAGCTCGGATTGCAGCGCTGCGGCATTGCGCGTCCCGGCCCCCTCGTCGAGCATGTTGGCCGTGAAGGCGGCCAGCCCCGGGGTGCCACCGTCCAGTCGCGAGCCGCCGGGGAAGGCGACGATCACCTGGACTAGGGGGAGCTCGCGCTGCTCCACGACGCTCACGCTCATGCCGTTGGGCAGCCGGGCGCTGCGCACGGCGGGGACGGTGAGGCGGGCCGCGGCGCCTAACGTGGGTGGGCGCTCGCGCACCAGCGCCTGGCCGCCGGCGCGAATCGGCGCCAGTGCGACCACCACGGAGGTCGCGGCGGCGACTGCGACTCGGCGGCTCATTGCACGGCCCCCCGCGTGGCGGCCAGCTCGCGCTTGCCCTGGGGGACGATGCTCATCGTGACGCGGGGGCCGCGCAGGTACCTGGCCACCACGCGCCGGACGTCGGCGGCGGTCACGGCGTGCAGCCGGTCCAGGTCGCGCTGGAAGGCGTCGGGGGTGCCGGTGAAGTAGTAGTACTCGTTGAGCTGGTCGGCCTTGGCGTCGATGAACTCCAGCCGGTTGAGGAACGAGGCCTCGAGCGCGTTGCGCGCCTGTTGCAGCTCGCGGTCGGTGGGTCCGTCGGCCGCCAGGCGGGCGAGCTGGCGGTCGATGCCGTCCCGCACGGCGTTGAGGGTGATGCCAGGGCGCGCCGTCGCCATCAGCGAGAAGTCGCCATCGACCTTCTTCCCCTCGTTGAAGCTGCGCACGTCGCGCGCCAGCTCCTCCTCGTACACCAGGGCATTGGTGAGCCGCGCGTTGCGGGCGCCGCTCAGGAGGTAGCTCACCACCTCGAGGGCGGCATCATCCGCATGGAAGCGAGGGATGGTGTGCCACGCCAGGTACAGCCTGGGCAGCTGCACGCGGTCTTCCGCGACCACAACGGTGTCGCGCAGCGTGAAGGGGGGCGGCGCCGCGCGGGTGATGGCAGGGCCGCGTGGGAGGTCGGCAAAGAGCTGGCGCGCCAGCGCGCGCACCGAATCGGCCTTGACCGCTCCCGCCACCACGATGACCGCGTTGTTGGGGGCGTAGTAGCGCCGGAAGAACTCCTTGGTGTCCTCGAGCGACGCGGCCGAGAGGTCGGCCATGGAACCGATCACCGGCCACGAATAGGGATGGTCCTTGGGGTACAGCGCGGGAGCGCCCAGGTCCTCGGCGATGCCGTACGGCTGGTTCTCCACGCCCTGTCGGCGCTCGTTCTTCACCACCTCGCGCTGGGCGTCGACCTTGGCGCTGTCCATCGTTGGCAGGAGCCACCCCATGCGGTCGGCCTCGAGCCAGAGCATGAGCGGGAGCGCGTTGGACGGCCCCGACTCGTAATACGAGGTGCGATCCTGGTTGGTCGTGCCGTTGTTGCTGGCGCCCGCCGCCTCCAGCAGCCGGTCGAACTGCGGATAGGGGGCGTGCTGGGAGCCCATGAACATCAGGTGCTCGAAGAGATGCGCAAAGCCGGTACGCCCGGGCTTCTCGTCGCCCGACCCCACGTGGTACCAGACGTTGGTGGCCACCGTGGGAACCGAGTGGTCCTCGTGCACGATGAGCGTGAGTCCGTTGGGGAGCGTATCCACGGTGACGGGGACACGCAGGCGGCTGGTGGTGCCGGAAGCGCGCGGTTGCGCACCGGCCCCCGATGGTGCCGAGACCACGAGGCCCAGGCCGAGCACGAGCGCGGCAAGCGGCCACGCGGCTGCAAGGCGCCGGGCAAGAGCACAGGGGATGCGCGGGAACGAGACGGTCATGCGCGTGGCTTGAAGGTGTGCGGAAGGACGTACCGACAAGTTGTCGAAGCCGGGGTGTGCATGGGAGCGTGCGGGTGTCGGTGGTACACGGATGGGGATGGCGCGTTCAGGCGGTCCGGTGCTATCTCAGGCAAGCGGGTTGTGCGGAGGGGATGGCGATGCGCGCCACGGACGGTGCGCCGTCCGTGGTCCGGGCACGCGGGAGGGAAATGAGCGCGGCAGCGATGGCGAGCCTGATCGAGGCGCTGGTGGGGGGAGCTCCGGTGGGGATGGCAGTGTTCGACGCGGACCTGCGCTTCGTCTACGTCAACCGTATCCTCGCGGAGATCAACGGACGGTCGGTCGAGGCGCACCTCGGGCGCACGGTCGCCGAAGTCCTTCCCGACCTCGCGGAAGTCGTCACCGGGTTGCTGCGCCGTGTCCTGGAGCACGGCGAGGAGATTCGCTCCACGGGAGTCTCCGGGAGCACGCCGTCGCATCCCGATGTGCAGCGCCATTGGGAAGGGACCTACCTCCCGCTCGAGATCGGAGGGGTGCGCTACGCCGCGGCGTACATCGAAGAGCGAACGGCGCAGCTCGCGGCCGAGCAGAAGTTGCGCGAGGAGTCGGAACGGGCGCGCGCGGTGGCGGCAGCACTGGACGAGAGCGAGCGGCGCTTTCGCACCATCGTGCTCAGCTCGCCGGTCGGGATCGTGCTGACGGATGTGGACGGCCAGATCGTCTTTGCCAATCGATCCATTGAACGCCTGACAGGTCGCCCGGAGTCCGTGCTCAAGGCCGAGGGGTGGCGCGACCTGCTGCATCCCGATGACCGGCCGGCGTTGCAGGAGGCAATCGCCGCGCACGCCACGTCGGCCGACGACTTCTCCCTGACCATTCGCCTGCAACGACCGGACGGCGAGTCGACGTGGGCCGAGGTGCACGCCTGCAACCTCTTCTCGAACGGTGTGCGCAGCGGTCGCCTCTCGATCGTCATCGACGTGTCGGCGCGTCACCGGATGGAGGGGGCGCTCCGTGAGAGCGAGGCGCTCTTCCGCGAGCTGGCCGAAAACGTCGACGCGGTCTTCTACCTCGCCCGGCCGGGCGGCGACGGCGTGGACTACGTGAGTTCCGGCTTCAACCGCATCTGGGGTCGCACGCCTGAGGAGCTGCTCGCCACGCCAGGGCTCTGGCTCTCGTCGATCCACCCGGACGACCGCGGGCGCGTCCAGGACGCGTTTGCGAACGACCGGCTGCACTTTCGCGCCGAATACCGGGTGGTGCGCCCCGACGGCCAGGTGCGATGGATCTCGGATCGCTCCTTCCCCGTGCGCAACGCCGCGGGCGAGGTGGTGCGCATTGCCGGGGTGGCAATGGACGACACGGCGCGCCACGCGCTGGAGGCGCAGCTGCTGCAGGCGCAACGCCTGGAGAGCATCGGGCGCCTGGCGGGGGGCGTGGCGCACGACTTCAACAACCTGCTCACGGTGATCCTGAGCCACGCCGCCTTCGCCCGGCAGGATCCCGGCTACGCCGAGGAGGACCTCACGGCCATCGAGCGCGCGGGGGC
>CAZVDJ010000234.1:0-6704 GCA_964626245.1 uncultured Gemmatimonadaceae bacterium | reverse complement strand
GATCGCACCCTCCCGCCCGACCGCGACGCCTTCGTCGCCGCTGAGCCGCCGACGGGGCGCGTGATCGTCATTGCCCCCACGCGCGCGGCGTGCGAGACCATCGAGATCGCGCTCGGGCTCGAGATCGACACGGTGATCGAACGCGAGCACGGCGCCGAGGTGCGGGAGCTGGCGGCGTCGGGGCGTGGCTTCGGGATCGTGGCGGGAACGGGGACGGGGAAGACGTTGGCGGTACGCCCGATCGCGCAGGCGATCCTCAAGACCGACACGCTGCGCGTGGGGGTCGTGAATCGGGAGCGTGAAGCGACGCCCGAGACCCCCACGTGGAACGTGATCATCGTGACCACGGGCATCGCGCGCCGCTGGTTCCAGGATGGCGACATCCTGTCACGCGACACGCTGGTGATCGACGAGATCCACCAGACCTCGGCCGAGCTGGAACTCTGCCTGGCGTTAGGCAAGCGCGTCGGGTGCCGCTTCATCTGGCTCTCGGCCACGGTGGATCCGCGCTTCTACGCGCAGTACCTGGACTCGGCGGCGGTCGTGGAGTCGACCGCGTTCGACCCGCGCAAGGCGGCCGACGTGCAGGTGGTGCGTCGCGACCCGGCCGACTTCCTGGACGATCGCTTCCTGCAGCGGGTGATCAAGGAGCGGCGCGGCGTGGGGATCTTCCTCCCGACCCGGGCGGCCGTGGAGCAGGTGGCGGCCCTCGTCGGGGATCACTTCCGCCGCATCACCACGGCGTTTTATCACGGGGGGGAGCCGATCCGCGTCATCCGTCCGTTCCTCGAGGAGGGCGTGTCCAAGCCGTTCCTGCTGGCGATGACGGCGGCGGGACAAAGTGCCCTCAACATCAAGGGACTGGACACCGTCGTCATCGACGACACGCGCTTCACCAACGTGGTGGAGCGCGGGAAGAACGTCCTGACGCGCACGCACCTGGGGACCAACGAGATCCTGCAGATGGCGGGGCGCGTGCATGGGCGCGTGGACAACGGGCGCGTCTTCATCCTGAGCGACCGTGACCTGCACTGGCCGTCGATGCGTCCCACCGCGCCGGACTTCCAGCTGGCGGGCGACTCCGAGCGGGTGGCGCTCACCTGCGCCGACCTGGGGGTCCGCGCCGACGAACTGGACCTCCCCGTCGCGCTGGACCGCGGCGCGTACCGGCGGGCGGTGCAGCACCTCGAGTCGCGCGGCGTGATCGAGAACGGGCGCCTGTCGCGGTACGGCCGCCTGGTGGAGAAGCTCCCCGTCGAGCGGCCGTGGGCGGAGCTGATCGTGCATGGCGAGGACGCGCTGATGCCGTACCTGGCCGTGATGGCGAGTGTAGAATCGCTCCACCGCATGACCCGTGACGAGCGCGACCTGGGCGGGCTGGTCGTCACCGGCAGCGACCACCTGACGGCCTACAACGTGTATGCCGACGCGTACGCCAAGGCCGGCTACATGGGCGAAGTGTACGGCCTGCCGCGCCACCTGTTCGACGAGCAGGCGATCGAGCGCTGGGCGGAGCGGCGTGGGGTGCTGGTGAAGGCCATCGAGGACACGGCGCTCGCCATGGCGTCCGTGTACCGCGGCGTCGACCTGCCGCTGCCCACCGCGCTGCCGCTGGTCGGCGAGGAGGTGCGCCGTGCCTTCGCCGACCTGGTCGCCCGCATCATGCCGTTTGCCCTCGTGATCGACGAGGCCACGGCGGACGGCCAGGAGGCGCGCGTGTCGCGCAGCAGCGTCTGCGGGTCGTGGGGCGCCGTGGCCGGGACGCTGCGGTACTTCGCCGATCGTTTCGGCATTCCGCGCGCCTCCATCGAGGGGACGCAGCTCCCCATGGGGCTGGTGCGGCGCTACGCGACGCGCGGCGAGTCGCGCCTGGTCTACCACGGGGGGGGCAAGCGTGACGCGCTGGCCCTGGAGTCGCGCCTCACGTACTTCGGCTTCGAGCTGGAGCGCGACGAGGAGCTGCTCGACGACTTCCCGGAGGAGTTGGTGGAGGCGGTGCGTGACGCGCTGGCGCTGGCGCTGGCACGCGGGGAGCCTCGCCACGTCGCGGTGAAGCGCAACCGCGCGGCCATCGAGGAGGTGCGCGAGTTGTACCGGCGCTCCGGCGGCACCGTGCCGCGCCTGGGGGAGCGCGAGCTGGCGGCGCTCTATCGAGAGTCGTTAGGTACCGTTCGCTCGATGCGCGAGTACCGCGCCGCGCCGTTGCGCCTGGCGCTCTCGGAGTGGGTGGCGCCCGACGTGCGCGAGCGGTTGCTGGCGCTCCCCGGGCAGCTGGAGCTCCGCGGCATCCCGGTGCGGCTGGACTACGACGTGGAAGACAGCGGTGGCACGAGCACGGGGATCGTGCGGCTTGGCCTTCCCGAGAAGCTCGCGCGCTCCCTGGTGGCCGAGGAGATCCCGCCCCTCGATCGACCCATGCGGTTCGTGGTGCACCGCGGCCAGCGCGGCAGCGTGCACGCCCCCACGCTCGAGGAGCTGCAGGAGCGCCTCGAGCGGCCGTGGACGCCATCCGAGGTGGAAGAAGACCGGTCGCGGCGATCGGGCGACCGCGGGGATGCCCGCCAGCAGCATCGCCGTGACCGGGACTCCGCCCGTGTGCGCGGAGAGCTGAAGCGCGCGGGAGGACGCGGGCGCGACGACGAGCGCCGCGGTGGCCACCGGCGCGATCGGCGCCGCCGCAGCTGACGCCGCCGTCCGGCCGCCCGCCGCACCGCCTGAGGTGCTATGACGACGCGGCGGTGTCCGGAAGGTCTGCTTCGTAGGACTCGGTTCGGAACGGAGTAAAGCCGCGCGCGCGATAGTTGGGGAGGGCGGCCGGGCCATCCAGCGTGCAGGTGTGCAGCCAGAGACGGTTGGCGCCCCATCTCCATCCCTCGACGATGGCGCGCTCCAGCAGGGCGCGCCCCAGACCGCGGCCGTGCCGCGACGGCAAGAGGCCGAAGTACGAGATCTCGACGGAACCGTCGGGGTGACGCTCCAGCTCGAAGAAGCCGCCGCGGCCGTCCGCGTCTCGCAGGATCCAGATGCGAATCGTCGCTCGTGCCAGGTGGCTCGCGAGCGTCGCGTCGCTCCACGCCAGACGGTCTCTCCAGTGGTATGCGCCTCCCACCGCCGAGTAGAGCTCCCGGTAGGTCGACCCGGCACAGGCGCTCTCTTCATCCAGCGTCGTACCAGCGGGGAGTGAGGAGGGCGGGCCAGGGGGGGGCGGGCTCGCCATCTCGAGGTAGGTGCGAAGTACTTGGATGCGTGGCATGGCGGCAAGCTACCGCTCCTCCCCGCACCGGAGACACCCGCATTCCGCGCTCGCGCGCTGCAGAAAACCCGGGATTCCTTTGCAGGATTGGACTTATCGGTACGAGCCGGTAACTGGGACGAACCGTAATCCCAAACTGTTCCGGGGCAACGATATAGAGAGAATGTGACTGCAATTGATTCAGAAGAATGCTGCTTCTCGTCCTTGCGAAATCGGACTTCATGGTCCTATACTCGGCCTGTGAACGAAACCAGATCCCGAATCATCGACGCCGCCGCGATTCTGATCGCCGAGCGAGGGTTCAAGCGAACCTCGATCGACGACGTGATCGATCGCGCATCCCTGAGCGGCAAGAGTCACTTCTATCACTACTTCAAGTCCAAGGACCAGCTTGGGCTCGAGGTTCTGAGCCGGCAGTTCGAGCGCTTTGCCGAGCGCGGGTTGGCGATCCTGCGCGAGCCCATGATCGACCCGATCGAGCGGCTCAACCTCTTCATCGATTCGCTCGTGGCGCTGCAGACGGAGCGCGGTTTCCACATCGGGTCGCCGTTTGGCAACCTGGCATCGGAAATGGCCGACATGCACGAGGGTTTTCGCGAGCGCCTGACGCTGGTCTTCGAGCGGTGGGCCTCGCAGATCCAGTCGCTGCTGTGGGAGGCGCGCCCCTACCTGGCGGAGGACGCAGACACGGTTCGCCTGTCGCGCTTCATCATCGCCACGCTGGAAGGGGCGCTGATGATGTCCAAGGTGAGCCGAGACGCCGAGATGCTGCGCGGGATCGCGGCCGACCTCAAGCGCTTCATCTCGATGCACATGCGGGAGGGCGTGACGGCATGACGCCAGAGATGGAAGTACCCACGGGTGAGGAGGCGGTCCGTCCGGTGCGGCTCACGGCCGCGGACCTGGCCCGCCGCGCGGAGTTCGAGCGCGAGGCGCTGTTGCACCTGGACGCGCTGTTCAGCTTCGCCCTCAAGCTCTCCAGGTCGCGCGACGACGCCGAGGACCTGGTGAGCGACACGATGCTGCGCGCACTGGAGCGATGGGAGCAGTACCGCCTGGGCACCAACATTCGCGCCTGGCTCTTCACGATCCTCTACCACCTCTTCGTCAGCCGCAAGCGCCGCATCGATGCCCGCGAGGTGCTGGCGCCCGACGACGCCGAGGGGTCACCGGCGTTCGAGCCGGTGGGAGAGAGCGATCCCGAGGGGAGCTTCTACGACTCGTTCATCGACGAGGAAGTCGTCGCGGCCATCGACGCGCTTCCCGAGGAGTGTCGCTCGGCGGTGATGCTGAGCGACGTGCAGGGGCTGCGCTACGCGGAGGTGGCGACGGCGCTCGGCGTCCCGGAGGGGACGGTGAAGTCTCGCCTGTTTCGCGGGCGCCGGATCCTGCAGAAGAAGTTGCGCGCGTACGCGGCGGAGATGGGCTACGTCCGCCCGGCGGCGTTGCCAGCGACTGGTTGACGCCTGCCGGGGGAGTACGCCGGGGCGGGGTGCCGGGGGGCACTGCCGCCCCTTCGCGCGTCTGGGGTTACCTGGCGAGCGACTTCAGCGCGAGCCTGCTGCGACGTCGGCCATCCGCTCGCGCTCGCGGACCAGCGAGGCCGGGTGTTCGCCCGTGACCGACTCGTGCCGCTCGCGTTCGCGAAAGCGCGCCGCCTTGGCGCGATTGCCGCAGGTGGCCATGTCGCACCATCGGCGACGTCCGTTGCGCGTCGCATCGAAGAAGACGCGGGAGCATCGCGCGTCGCCACAGCGTCGCACGCGCAGCAACTCCCCCGCGATGAGCGAGTCGGCGGCGGATTCCACGACCGGGATGATGAGGCCGGCGAAGGCATCACCTACGGGGACGAAGGCGCGCGCGAAGGACCCGTCGGCGCGCGACTCGAGGCGGCGCGTGCCGGCGCTGCGTCCCAGCACGCGATTGATCTCGGTCAGGGCGTCCCAGCGGATCTTCTCCGACATCGCGCCGCGCTCGGCGAGCGCACGCATCGCGGCGCGCACGCGTCGCGCATCAACGAGTGCGGCGGCCGCGCCGGCCGGTTGCTGCTGTGCACGCCGGCGCATGCCGGAGGCGCGCTCCTGGTCCATGATCTGCGCCGTCTCGAGGAACCGCACGAGCGACTCGAAGTCGCGCAACAGGTCGACGCGCGCTCCCCGGCGCACGTCGTCGGTGTTGACGAAGTCCAGCCAGAGCCGTTCCGCGATGAGGGTGAACGGCGTGGCGAGCGAGCGAGAGAGCGGCGACGGCAGCACGGCAACCAGCAGGGCACTCGGGGAGTAGGGAGCCTCGGGCGCCCTAGCTTATCCCGCCCCCCAAGGGGGAGCAAGAAGCGCCGCCACCCATCGACGGCGCTTACATTTCCGGCACGACGTCGCGGTTGGCCGGCCGCCGCCCCTGACGGCGCGAGCCGCGCCGCCGTCCCCTCCATCTCCTTCGTGCTCATCCGTGTCCGCGCTCGACTCCTTGCAGCCGCTGGCCGCGCCGCGCATCGCGGTGGGATCGCAGAACCCGGTCAAGGTGGCCGCGGTCACGGCGGTCGTTAGGCGCGTGGCACCTGCGGCGGTCGTGCAGGGGGTCGCGGTGGCGTCGGGTGTGCCCGATCAGCCGGTGGGCGACGAGGAGACGCAGCGCGGCGCCGCCACCCGGGCGGCGTCGGCGCGGGCGGTGCTCGATGCCGACATCGGGATCGGCGTGGAGGGTGGTGTGGTGGATGGTCCGGACGGGATGCGGAGCTGCGCCTGGGCGGCCGTCTCGCTGCGCGACGGGCGGTCGTTCGTGGGCGGCTCGCTTGCCATGCCGCTCCCTCCCAGCGTGGCAGCCCTCGTGCGCGGCGGTGTGGAGCTGGGTCACGCAATGGACCGGCTGACCGGGGCCGACAACACGAAGCATGGTGCCGGGGCGGTGGGGATCCTCACCAACGGCCTCATAGACCGCCAGCAGGCCTACGAGGTGCTGGTGACGTATGCGCTGGCGCCCGTGCTGGCCCCCGCCTTCTGGAGCGCCGCCGACGCGGCGCGGCAGCCGTGAACGCGGCGGGTGTGCCGTTCCGCGTGCGCGAGCGCGTGCGATGGAGCGACTGCGACCCGATGGGCATCATTCGGTACGATGCCTACACACGCTTCATGGAGTTGGGGGAGGCCGAGATGTTCCGCGCGCTCGGCATCGGCTACCGCGAGTTCGCCCCGCGCTTCGGCATCACGCTGCCGCGCCGGGTGATGCACCTGGAGTATCCCTCGCCGCCTCGCCTGGATGAGGAGCTGGAGGTGGACGTCTACATCTCCGAGGTGGGCGACACATCGCTGCGGCTGAACTTCGATGCGTACGGCGACGGGGGGGCGCTGCGCATGGCCGGCTACCTGGTGCTGGTGTGCGTCTTCGACGGCCCGTCGCGCGGCGACGCGATCCGCCGCATCAGCTGGCCGGCCCCGTTCCTCGAGGCCATCGCCCC
>CAZVDJ010000233.1:0-6728 GCA_964626245.1 uncultured Gemmatimonadaceae bacterium | reverse complement strand
CTCTCGCAGCAGCGCGTCAGGGGCAAGCGTGATGGGGTTGAGGATCATCCCGCTCTCGGAGCGCTTCACGCGGTCCACCTCGGCCTGCTGCCGGTCGACCGACATGTTCTTGTGGATCACGCCGATGCCGCCGGCCTGCGCCATGGCGATGGCCATCTCGCTCTCGGTCACCGTGTCCATCGCCGCCGACACCAGGGGAACGTTGAGCGAGATGCCTCGCGTGAACCAGGACGCCGTCCCGACGTTCTTGGGATGCACCAGCGAGTGGCGCGGGGAGAGGAGGACGTCGTCGAACGTGAGCGCAACGTCCAGCCGGATCCGGGACGAAAGCCCGGCACCGTTGCCGCCAATACGCGAAAGCCCGCGCTCCGGATGGCTCGGAGTCGCGGGCGCGTCGGAAGATCGAGTTGTGGTCGCCATGGCCCAAGCTAGACGGGCCGATTTCGCAGTTCAAGCGGGCGGCGCCGCGAGCGGGGTGAACGTCATCGCGCGTTCAGGAAGGCGAGGGGTTCGCCCCGTTTTCCGGAGGTGAGGGAGGCGTGTCCGACGGTTTGGCCGGGTCGGCCGCGCCGGTCGAGGTGGCGCTTCCGGCCGATCCCGATCCGGTGACGGCGCTGGCCACCCCGGACGCGGTGGATACGATGTCCGACGCTACCGACTTTCCCGCGGCCGCCACGCCGCTCAGCACCCCGACCGCCTGGTTGAGCAGACCCATCGTCTGGGAGATGGCCGACGCGGAGACCTTCCCCGCACGCAGCGTATCCTCGATTCCCTCGGTGAAGCGCGTGAAGAGGTTCGCCGCCGAGCTCTCCTTCTGGCCGTATTTGGCGGCCACGAAGTCGATGTAGTCGAGGACCGCGTACCCCTTGTCGTCGTTCAGGGTGTCGAGCTGGCGCAGGATGCGGTCGCGCAGGTGCGGGGAGAGCGGCATGAGGGTCTCGAAACGGGGACGGAGGCTGGGGACGGAGGCTGGGGACGGAGGCCAGGGACGGACCCGGGACCTGCACGGAGCTGGGGACGGAGGCCAGGGACGGACCCGGGAACTGGACGGAGCTGGGGACGGAGGCCAGGGACGGACCCAACGCCTGCCGCCTCGAGGCAAGCGTCGCGCGCGCGGCGACGCTCGCTCTACGGCGACCTCGCCAACCTCGGTTTCAGCCGCGCCAGCGGGCTTTCCTTCCGCGCGCGTCGACGTGCGCGTACGACGCACCGCCCTGGGTATACACGCCGAGCCCCCCCACCAGCTCGGGGTACTTCTTCTCCACGATCTCCACCGCCAGCTCGATCAGCCGCACATCCTTGCGATCGAGCTTTCCATCGCGGTTGGCATCCACGGCGATGTCGGCGGCGTCGCCGTACTGATGACGCGAGTCCCCCGCCGCACGCGGCACGCGCCGATTGTAGAGCGGGGTGCGGAAGCCGGAGTGCACGTCCACTTCCACCGGCGCGCGCCCCTTGCCACCGTGCCAGCTCGAGATCTCGTCGAAGATCAGCTCGAGCTTGTCGAGCAGCCGGCCGTCCACGGCAGCGTAGCGTGGCCAGCGCGTCTGCTGGTCGTGCGTGATGAAGTCGCCCACGCGCATGTGGGCCGACAGCTGCAAGTCGGCGTGCGGCTCGCCAATCTCCAGGAAGCCGCGCGGGCGCTCCAGCCCGTCGCTCCAGCGTTCGCCCTTGTAGTAGCCGATCTCGTAGCCGTTGATCGTCCCCCCGGTCTTCTCCTCGAACGGGACCATCACCGCGAGCGTGAGACTATCGATGATCGTGCGTCCACCGGCATTCACCACGGCCAGGCGATAGAAGCCGGGGCGACGCGGCGCATTGAGCGTCCCGGCCACCACGCGCGCGGAGTCGAGCGGGGCCAGCTCACCCAACGGGATCCACTCGAACGACACCGACGACGGCGCCGAGCGCAACTCGAGCGGGAACTGCACGCGCTCCCCCGGCAGGGCGAATCGCATGTGCACGCCCTTGCTGCGTCCCAGCGCGCTCGCCGCCAGGCGAGCCGACGGGGGCGGGGGCGGCGGCGCCTCGGCCTCCGGCGGACCAAAGGCGGCGTCAGCGCGACGCAACGCCAGCAGCGATCCCATCGCCAGGATGATGAACAGCAGGATGGGGATCCCCCGCGAGCGCATGCGCTCCATGCGCGTGGGAACGTGCGCGCGCTCGTGCGGACGATCGTCTGCGCGCGCGTGGCTGTGCGCGTGCGGATCGTGACGATGCTGCGGGTGATGCCGGTGATGCCGGTGGTTCACTACAGTTAGGCCCTCCCCCATCGCGCGCGGTTGCCGCGCACGTCAACGTGCACGAACGGCCCGTGCGCGCGTGTCGCCCGGTAGAGTCCAGCCCCGCCCACCAGGTCGGGGTACGTCTGCTCGACGCGTTCCACCGACTCCAAGATGACCCGCGCATCGCGCGTGTCCACCCGCCCGTCGCGGTTGAGGTCGTCGAGGCGACCGTCCCCGTCGTTGTCCACGAAGACGTCGGCGGCATCACCATACTGGTGGCGCGAGTCGGTGGCGCGCCCCCCTTTCGGCCCTACCCCCTGCGCGTTGTACTGCGGCGTGCGAAAGCCCGACATCACCGTCATGCGGGAGACGGAATAGCCGCGCCGAGCGAGATCCGAGATCACCAACTCGAGCTTGTCGACCAGCGACTCACGGAGCACCAGGTACTTGGGCCACACCGCCTGCTGGTCGTGCGTGAGGAAATCGCGCAGCCGGAAATGATCGGAGAGCGGCGTGTCCTGGTTGGCGGCCGTGACCTCGATGAACCCCTCGGGGGCCTTGGCGCTCCAGCTCGCTCGGCGCTCACCCGGCCAGAAACCGATGCGATAGTTGCCGACCCGGCCGCGTTCCCGGGCCTGGAACGGGAGGAGGTTGATGAAGGCCACCCGGCGCTCGCTCGCGGAGTCGGGAGCGTGATAGATCCCGGGACGCCTGGCGGCGGAATCGCCGAAGAGCTGGCGCAGGATTCGGATTCCCCCGTCGCGGCGCGGCGAGACCAGCCGCGCCCGGAGCTTTCCGCTCCGTCCGGCGAGGGTGTCGTTCGGCGGAGGGTTTGTGGTGCGCGAGCCGCCCGAGTGAGGCGCCGAGGGGGCGCGGACGCTGCCACCGGACTCAACCGGTGATGCGAGCACAGGCGCAGCCCCTCCCCGCTGGACGGGGAAAAGGGCGGCGAGCGCGAGGACCATGAAGCCGGCGCGGGCGCCGCGGAAGATTCCCTTCACGAATGCGTTCCTGTTGACCTTGTGGAGGCAGAGGATCCCACGCGACGACGCCTCCGGCGGAGGGGACGTCACGACGATGTGAGGCGTGCCACGCGGGGGAAGTTGGCGGCCGGAAGGGGCGGCCACCTGGCCGACGCCGCCGTCGCGCCAGAAGGGGGAGCAACGACGCGACGGGGCGGCGGGTGGTACAGGCTCAGTAAATGTACACCGGCGTTCCAACCGGCACGATTCTGTACAGCGTTTCGATGTCTTCGTTCCGCAGTCGCACACATCCGTGGCTCGCGGCCGTCCCGATCGAGGAGGGGACGTCGGTCCCGTGGAGGGCGTAGCCATCGCCCAGGTTCAGGCGATGCGTCCCCACTACCCCGGGAAAGCGCCGCTGGTTGGTCCCGAACGGGGGGATCACGACCTTCCCGTTCACGATCAGGTCGCGCCCCTCGGCGGCCTCCAACACCTCCTCGGTGCCGTCGGGAAGGCGCCGGATCACGTTCGCGCCGTTCACCGCCACCACGCTGCCGTCCGGCTGCGGGACCTGGTCGCCGCGCTTCAACGTCATGAGCCCCAGCTTCTTCTTGTGCGCGACCTCGACATAGTGCCAGTCGGGGGGGACCCACGCCGGATCGGCCTCCTTGTTCAGCACGACCAGCCGCCCGCGCGGCGTCTCGAACTTCCACTGGTCCTTTCCGCCCGCTCCCTTGGCCAGGACCTTCCCCGTTCCCGTCGCCACGCGGGTCGTGAAGAGCAGCGAGTCTCCGGCGCGATACCAGAGGCGACGGTCGGCGATGGAGACCACGAGATAGCGCCCGCCGGCGGCCGAACTGTCGAGCGGGGCATCGACGATCGTCTGCAGCGAGTCGGAGACGAGGCCCGCTGTGCGCGACACGTCCCGCAGTCCCTCGACGTGGTTGGCGTGCACCGACAGGGCGGCGTCATGGCGCTCGCGCGCCACCGCCGTCGCGGTACCCAGGGCGCCGGTGACCAGCACCGAAATCGCCGCCACCGCCGCCAGCAGGCGGGCGTTGGCCCCCCCATGCTCCAGGAATCGACGCAGCGCGTTCATTCGAAGAAGTACACCGTGGTCCCCGGGGTGATCACCGGCGCGATGGCTCGCAGGTCGCGCCGTGACAGCCGAAGCGCGCCGGGCAGAATGTACGAACTATCCGCCAGCACCCCCGAGTCGGGGAGGGCGTAAATCACCGTCCCTCCCGCGAGGACGAGCGCATCCCGTCCAAGCGCACCGGGCACGGCGCGCTCGCTCGGAACGGGAAGGGCACGCGCGGAGAAGACGTGCGCGGGGAGCTCCCACGGGTCGCGCGCGGCCAGCACGCGCTCCACGGTCCGTGTTCCCAGCAGTCGCTCCCCGACGGCCGACGCGTCCGACCCCGAAGCCGGAGCGGGGGCAGACGACGCGGCACCGATCGCGACGCGCATCTCTCGGAGCTTGGCGCCATCCCGCTCCAGTCGCATCACGCCGCTGTCCACCGCGACGGCCAGGTGCAGCGTGCGGTCCGTGGCGGCCTGCCGGCGCAGCAGCTCGGACATCATCAGTTCCCGCCGCTCGGCGCTGGCCGCCAGCAGCTCGGCGCGCTCACGCTCCACGTCTGTCATCTCTCCGAGGAGGCGTGCGGTCTGCCCGCGATACATGAGCCAGCGCGCCGCCAGAAAGAGGTCTGCCGCGACAAGGGCGGCAATGACCACGACGGCGGTGGTGACGACGCGCGGATGCCGGCGAAGCAGCGCTCGCCACCCGGGGGGTCCTGCCTCAGCTCCACTCATTCACGCGGGGGGCGCGGTGATACATTCCCAGCCTCGACTGTCCGACGATACCACTCCACCGGCTCCCCAGCCAAGATGCCCCGTCCTTCCACCCGTCCGGTCGTCCTCGTCGTGGTAGACGGCTTCGGCCATCGCGACGCCACAGACGGCAACGCTGTGGCCATGGCCGCCATGCCGACGTGGAAGGGGCTGTGGGCGCGCGCCCCGCGAACGCTGCTCGACGCGTCGGGGCTCGCCGTGGGGCTGCCGGCCGGGCAAATGGGGAACAGCGAGGTCGGGCACCTGAACCTGGGCGCGGGCCGCGTCGTGAAGCAGGACCTCGTGCGAATCGACGAGGCCGTGGCCGACGGGTCCTTCTTCACCAAGGCCGCCTTTCTCGACGCCTGCTCGCACGTCAAGCGCACGGGTGGCACGCTGCATCTGCTGGGACTCCTGGGCGACGGCGGCGTGCACGCGCAGCAGTCGCACCTGGTGGCCCTGCTGGGGCTGGCCCAGCGACAGGGGGTGGCCCAGGTCGCCATCCACGTCCTGGTCGATGGACGCGACACGCTCCCCACCTCGGGATATGGCTACATGGAGCGGCTGCTCGACGCGGCGCGCGGGCGAGCGGTCATCGCGTCGCTGGGGGGGCGCTACTTCGGGATGGACCGCGACAAGCGCTGGGAGCGGGTGAAGAAGTGGTACGACTCGGTGATGGGCGTCGGGCCCACGACCGACGACCCGTTGGCGGCGATTCGCGCCGCCTACCAGCGCGGCGAGACCGACGAGTTCATCACGCCGATGACGGTCGTTGCCGACGGCGTACCGGTCGCCCCCATGCGCACCGGTGACGCGGTGATCGGCTTCAACTACCGGTCCGACCGGATGCGGCAGATGGTGCGCGCGCTCATGCAGCCGGACTTTGCCGGCTTCGACGTCTCCCAGCGCCCGGCCTTGCACCTGGCGACGATGACGTCCTACGACGAGACCTTCTCGTTCCCCGTGGCCTTTCCGCCGTTCTCCATGGCGCGCATCGTCGCCGAGGTGGTGTCGGAGACGGGGATGACGATGTTCCGCACCGCGGAAACCGAGAAGTACCCGCACGTGACCTATTTCTACAACGGTGGCATCGAGGCCCCGTTCGCGGGCGAGGTGCGCAACCTGGTCGCGTCGCCCAAGGTCCCCACCTACGACTTGCAGCCGGAGATGTCGGCCCCGGGCGTGACCGACGTCCTGGTCGACGCCATTGCCAGTGGATCGTACGACTTCACGCTGTGTAACTACGCCAACGCCGACATGGTGGGGCACACCGGCTCCATCCCCGCGGTGATCAAGGCGCTGGAGTGCGTGGACAGCTGCCTGGCGCGCGTGGTGGCCGCGGCCGAACGGGCAGGGGCGCGCCTCCTGGTCACGGCGGACCATGGCAACTGCGAAGTGATGATCGATCCCGAAACCGGCGGTCCGCACACGGCGCACACCACCAACCCCGTGCCGCTCGTCGTCCTCGATCCCGACGGCGATCGCCCGCTGCGCGCTGGCGGGGCCCTGTGCGATGTGGGGCCCACGATCCTGGGAATGCTCGGCATCGAGCAGCCGGGTGAGATGACCGGCCGGTCGCTCCGCATTCCCGCCTGAGCGACGGCCCGCCGCAATTGCACGCCCCCTCGCGTTTCCCTCGACATACTTTCGTGATGACGTTTCGCACGCTTGCCCTCGCGGTACTCGCGCTCGCCCTCCCCGCCACGAC
>CAZVDJ010000232.1:0-6748 GCA_964626245.1 uncultured Gemmatimonadaceae bacterium | reverse complement strand
GGTGACCGGCAGGATGGCGTGGCGCGCCACGTCGCCGAGCGCGGACCAGCCGGTGGCGGTCGAGGCCGGGCTGCGCACCCCGAAGGCCGGCAGCCGCAGCCACTCGGGAAAGCCCCACCACGAGGCTCCCGCCGTGAAGCACGCCACCAGCGCCAGCGCGAGCCAGTAGCTCGGCGCGGCAAACACCGTGATGCCGGCCACCGTGAGCAGGCGGTCGCTCCACCGTCCGCGGCGCGAGGCCTGGTACAGCCCCACCAGCACGCCCACGCCAAAGGTCAGCGCCAACGACGTGATCCCGAGCGCCGCCGAGATGGGGAGCGCCTGGGCGAGCACCCGCGCCACCGGTTCGCGCCGCATGAACGACTCGCCCAGGTCACCGCGCAGCACACCCCCGAGCCACCGTGCATATTGCTCCGCGAGCGACCCGTCGAGTCCCAGCGAGGCGCGCAGGCGCGCGACTTCGTCCCGTGACGCCGACGGCGAGACGAGAAGGTCGGCCGCATCCCCGGGGGCGAGATGGGCGAGGAGGAAGGCGAGCGAGACGACCAGCCAGAAGAGGACCAGCGACCCCGCCGCTCGGTGAAGGAACAGGCGCACGCCGTCATAATGTCCAGCGGACTCAGGGCGTCAACGGCCATTGCGTGCCGATGGCTTGCGATCGTGGCCTTCCTGGCGACCGTCGCTGCATGCGGCGAGGCCCCCGCCGCCACCACCGACGGGGCGGGACCCACCGTCGTCCTGGCCTCCGGCGCCGACCTGGAGTCGGGCAATCCGGTCGTGACGCTGCACACGATGGCGCGACAGGTGCAACGCCATGCGCTCTTCGTGACGCTGGCCCGCTACGACAGCGCCCTGGTGCCCCAGCCGTACTATGCCCGCCGCTGGACGTGGAGCGACGACCGCCGCCGCATCACCTTCGTCCTCGAACCCACGCTGCACTGGCACGACGGTACGCCGACCACCGCGCGCGACGTCGCCTTCACGCTCGAGGTGGTGCGGGATCCGGCCACGGCCTCGCCGCGTGCCGCCGAGTTGGGGTGGATCGACGCCGTGCAGGTGGTGGACGACACGACCATCACGCTCGTCGCCAACCGTCCGCTGGCCGCGCTCCCCGGCGTGCTCTGTGAACTGCCCATCGTCCCGGCGCACCGCCTGCGCGCGGTTCCGCGTGACGCATATCGTCGCGACACCTTTGCCACCGCGCCCCTGGGCAACGGCCCCTTCGTCTTTCGGCAGCGTGTCCCGGGCGAGCGCTGGATCTTCACGCGCAACCCGTCCTTTCCGGCGTCCATGGGTGGCGCGCCGGCCATCGGGCGCGTCGTCGTGGCCGTGGTCGACGAGGCGACCACCAAGTTCGCGGCCCTGGTGAGCGGCGAGGTGGATGTCGCCGGCATCAGCCCGACGATGGCGGCCCTCGCGGCGCGCGACCGGACGCTCTCCGTGCTCTCGTATCCGGTGCTCTTCAGCTACGCGCTGGTCTTCAACCCGGCGCGCCCGCCCTTCGACGACGTGCGCGTGCGACGCGCGGTCTCGCTGGCGATCGATCGCACGCGCCTGGTGGACGTCGCCCTTGCGGGATTCGCCACACCCGCCACCGGCGCCGTGCCGCCCAGCCATCCCTTTGCGGCTGGCGGAGTGGGCGGAGATACCGCGCCCGGCGGGGGGCGCGCGCGGCCGGACGTGCGGGCCGACTCGGCGTCCGCATCGCACTGGCTCGACCAGGCCGGATGGCGCCGCGGCCGCAGCGGATGGCGCGAGAAGGAGGGGCGCGCGCTGCGCTTCACCCTCAACACCGTGGGGAGCGGCGACAACGCGCTGGAGCAGCTCGTGCAGGCCGACCTGCGCCGCGTCGGCATCGCGGTCGAGATCCGCCAGCGCGAACTCGGCGCCTTTCTCGCCGAGGCGCGCGCCGGGCGCAAGGCGTTCGACGCCCTGGTCACGGGCATTCCCGGCGACCTGGCGCTCACGCAGCTGGCGGGGCTCTTCGACGGTGCGCAGGCAGGCGGGGCACTGGACTACACGGGGCGACATCTCCCCGCGCTCGACCGTGCCTTTGCCGCGACGCGAAGCGCCGGCAGCGACGACGCGCTGCGCGACGCGTGGCGCCAGGTGCAACACCTGCTCGACGAGGACGTCCCCGTCGCGTGGTTGTATCACGCGCGCGGCGTGCAGGGGGTGCGCCGCCGCCTGCACGGCGTGCGCATGGACCTGCGCGGCGAACTGGCCACGCTGCCGCAGTGGACGGTGGACAGCGCGTCGCGATGACGGTCCTGCTCGCTCCGGAGGCCCTCTCGACGCGCGCCACCGTCGTCGACCAGACGCCGGAGTTGCGCGCGTTGCGGCGCTCGCTGCGGGACGACCTCTCGCCGTTGCTGCGGGGCGAGGCCCCGTGGATTCCCCCCGACAAGGCGCGGATGACGCGTGTGGGCGGTCGGTGTCCGGTGCACGGCACGCTGCTCGAGTTCGACCCGTGGGCGCCACGAGCGCACCGGTGCCCCGCCTGCGGCGTCGCCTACCGCGAGGAGGAGCACTATCGCTGGTGGATCATGAACTACCAGCTCTGGCTCGCGGAGCGCGCCGTGCACGCCGCGGCCATCGCCGCTGTCTCCCCCGACCCGGCCTGCGAGGGGCTCGCCGGCGCCATCCTGCTCGGCTACGCGCGGGCGTACGCGCAGTGGCCCAACCGCGACAATGTGCTGGGGCCCACGCGCCCCTTCTTCTCCACCTACCTCGAGTCGATCTGGCTCCTGCAGCTGGCGGTCGCCCTCGACCTGCTCGAGGGACGGCGCGGTCGCGGGGCCGTGGGAGACGAGGTGCGCGAGCGGCTGCTCGCCCCCAGCGCGGCCCTCATCGCGTCGTACGACGAGGGACGGTCCAACCGGCAGGTCTACAACAATGCAGCGCTGGCGGCGGCTGGCGCCCTGCTGGGCGATGACGCGCTGCTGACGCGCGCCCTGCTCGGCCCGTCGGGCATCGCCGCGCAGGCCTCCACGGCGCTCCTGGGCGACGGCACCTGGTACGAGGGGGAGAACTACCACCTCTTTGCGCATCGCGGTCTCTGGTACGGCGTCACCATCGCCGACGCCCTGGGCGTGACGCTGGCCGGGGAACCGCTGCGACGCGTCGCCGAGGGTTTCGCCACGCCGTTCGCGACGGCGCTCCCCGACTTCACCTTCCCGGCCCGGCGCGACTCGCAGTACCGCGTCTCCCTCCGCCAGTGGCGCATGGCCGAGAGCTGCGAGCTGGGACTCGCGCGGCACGACGACGCCCGGCTGTCGGCGGCGCTCTCGGTGCTGTACGACCCGGCGGTTCCCGCCGGCGACAGCGCGCGCGCGCGCTCCACGGCGGAGGCGGAGCGCAACCAGCCGCCGGTGCGCCTCGACCGCTCGTCGTTAGGGTGGAAGGGGCTCCTCTTCGCGCGCGCGGCCCTCCCGTCCATGGATGGCCAGGTGCCGCAGTCGGTGCACCTGGCGGGGCAGGGAATCGCCGTCTTCCGGCGCGACCGGGCGCGCACGTACGTGGCGCTCGACTACGGCGAGTCGGGGGGCGGGCACGGTCATCCCGACCGGCTCAACCTCTGGCTGGTCACGGGCGACTCGCGCGTGCTGGAGGACGTCGGGACGGGATCCTATGTGGATCCCACGCTCCACTGGTACCGCAGCACGCTGGCGCATAACGCGCCGCTCGTCGATGGACGTTCGCAGGCGCGCGTGGCGGGAACGCTTGCGCGATTCGACGAGCAGGACGGCGGCGGCATCGTCGCGGCGCGCGCCCCGATTGCGCCTGGCGTCGAGATGTCGCGCACCGTCGTGACGATGGATGGTTACCTGGTGGACGAGGTGCGCTGGCGCGCCGATCGTGAGGTGACGGTCGACCTCCCTTGGCACGTCGACCTTTCGCCTTCCATCGCCGGCTCCTGGCGCCCGGCCGTCCTCTCCGGCGGGACGGGGGCCGAGGACGGGTTCAGCTTCCTCACCGAGTGCGAAGAGGCCAGTGGCGAGCTGGCGGCGCCCCTCACCGCGACCGTTGGCGACGCGACGCTGCGTGCCTGGGTCCACTGCGACGCGCCGTTCGCGTGGTGGCGCTGCGTCGCCCCCGGGCCGCCAGGCGACGGACCCCGCCGCTTCATGCTCCTGCGGGTCCGCACGGCCGCTGCCGTCGTTCGCAGCGTCTGGTCGTGGGCGCCGGTGGTGTCGGCCGTGGACTTTGCACCTGGCGAGATCGACGTGCGGTTCCACGGCGAGGGGCACCATGCACGCGACGTCGACCGGCACCGGCGCGACCCCCGGGGCTGGCGCGTGCAGCGGCGGCGCTCGGCGGGCGACCTCCCCTCGCTCGCGTGGACCGTGGCCGAATGGAACGAGCCCCCGACGAGCGTGCGTGGCGTGCGTGGCGTGGGGGGCGCGGACAGTGAGATGGCGGGCGCAACCGAGCCGCCTGTGCCGCCTGTGCGGCCTGTGCCGCCTGTGCCGCCCGCGTCGCGTCGCGGCGACGTCGGCGGGGTGCCTCGCGTGCTGACCCTGCCGATCGTCGCGTCGCTCCCCGATCCACCGGGCGCCATCGCCGACGCCTCCCCGCAGGCGCTCCAGGCTGCCGTTCGCTTCGTCCTCGGACGCGACCACTACCGGCGGTCGGAAGAGTCGTGGGACGAGGCCGGCGGGCCGACGGCGCTCGTCGCACTGGCCGCCACTGACCGCGAGCTGGTGGTCGACGTCTCGGTGCGCACGCCCCACCCGTGCTTTGCGCCGCGCGTCGCGCACAATCCATTGGACAACGAGCATCCCGACACCAACTCCGACGGCGTCCAGCTCTACGTCGGCCCGGCGCAGGGGGCGGGCCCCATCCACTCGTGGCTCCTCGTCCCGGAACGGGTGGAGGGTGCGGGCCCGGCCGTGGCGGGTGTGCGGGTCACGTCGGGTGCATCGGCCGGGCCGCCGGTGCCGCTGGCGGCGCGTGCCCGCCTAACGCCGGCCGGATGGGCGCTGCGCGCCACCCTCCCGCGCCAGCAGCTGGGGACGGACTTCACCCTGGACCTGGTGATCAACGAGATTTCGCCGGGGCGCGAGCGCCGCCGGGGGCAGCTCGTCCTCGGGGGCGCTCGCGACGAGTGGGTCTACCTGCGCGGCGACCGGCAGGACCCCGCTCGCGCCATCCACATCCAACTGGCCGATGCCTGACTCGCTCTTGCACCGCGTGCGCGTGGTGCTGTTTGAACCGCAGGATCCCGTGAACATTGCCGGTACGGTGCGGGCCATGAAGAACATGGGGGTCCGCGAGCTCGCGCTGGTGCGGCCCGTGGAGTACACCGCGTACCGCCTGGAGGGGATCGCGCACGACACCCTGGACATCATCGAGCGCATCCGGCGCGTGGAGACGCTGGACGACGCGCTGGCCGACTGCGTGCATGTCGCCGCCTTCACCGCCCGCCGTCGCCGGCACAAGTGGGACCTCGAGTCGCCGCGCTCGCTGGCTCCGCGCCTCCTGGCCCGCGCGGCCGACGGCTCGGTGGCGATCCTCTTTGGCCGGGAGGATCACGGCCTTCCCAACGAGGCCCTCGACCGCGCGAACACCCTGGTCACCATCCCCACGACCGATCATCCCTCCCTCAACCTCGCGCAGGCGGTGCTGGTGGCGCTCTACGAATTGCATCTGGCGGCAGGCGACGCCACGCGCACCGTGGCCCCGCCGCGGCACGACGCCCCCCCGGCGTCGGCAGAACAGTTCGAGCGACTCTTCGTCGACGTGGAACGCTCGCTGTCGGCCATCGACTTCTTCAAGACGCGCTTTCGCGACCACATCATGCGCAGCGTGCGCTCGCTGTACTTCCGCGCCGCGCCCGATGCCCGTGAGATCCAGCTGCTGCGGGCCATGCACATCGAGGTGGTGCGCACCATGGACCGCATCCGCGTGCAGGCCGGCCTCCCGCCCGGCAATCCGATGATGACGCCGGCAACGAATGATGATGCCGGCGAGGTGCCGGCGCCGTAACGTTGTGCTCGCGGCGGGTGGACCCGCCGTGGTTCAGGCCGCGCCGCCACGCACCGCCAATCCTTCACCCTCCCGTTCCCCATCGCATGCCGTTCAAGCGCCTGTTCGGCCGCGGCTCCAACGAGCCGGCACCGCCCCCTCCAGAGGATACCGAGGACGCCGACGCGCAGGAGGGCGAGGGCGACGACGAGTCGTTGCTCCCTGAGCAGGCCCTGGACGCCGACGGCATCGACCAGCACTGGCGCGAGCGCGCCGCCGACGCCATCCCGGGGGGGAGTTCCACCGGGAGCAAGCGCCCCGAGGCGCTCTACGGCCCCGACTCCCAGGTGGGGCCGGCGCACTTCGCGTCGGCGCAGGGTTGCCGCGTGGTCACCCCGTCCGGACGCTCGCTCATCGACTGCACCATGGCGTTGGGGGCGGTGGCCATCGGGTACGCCGACGAGGCGGTGAGCCGTGCCGTGCTGCAGGCCGTCGCCAGCGGCAACGTCTGCGGCCTGTCGTCGATCCACGAGGTGGAGGTGGCCGAGCGGTTGGCCGAGCTGATCCCGTGCGCGGAGCAGGTCCGCTTCCTCAAGTCGGGGGGAGAGGCGGTGGCTGCCGCGGTCCGCATCGCCCGCACCTCCACGGGGCGGGACACCGTGGTGGGGTGCGGCTACTTCGGGTGGCAGGACTGGTGGAACACCGGCCGGGGGATCCCGGCAGGTGCAAGCGCCGACTTCGTTTCCATTCCGTTCGACGACGTCCCCGCCCTGGAGCGTGC
>CAZVDJ010000231.1:0-6769 GCA_964626245.1 uncultured Gemmatimonadaceae bacterium | reverse complement strand
CCCGACCAACCGGGCCTCCAGGAACTGGACGTGCGCCTTGTTCAGGTTCTCGTCCTTGCTGGTGAAGGCAAAGCACGTCGTCCAGAAGTCCTTCCGCGCCGCGTGCTGCTCGAGCCGAGGACGGATCGGATCCCCCTCCCCGACGTAGACGCGGGGGAGGCCGGACTCCTCCGGCGGGCCGACCCACACGTACACCCCCGTCCGGGCCATCTCCCGCCGGAGCTTCCCCTCGCCAAAGAGCGCCCGCGGAATCACCAGCCCCGCGCCGCTCCAGTTGGACTTCTCGATGATCCGGATCCCCTCGGGGTCACCGGCCGGGACGAAGATCTTGATCGAATAGGGACGGGGCACGGCTGGGACTCGGTTCGATCCTCGGGAGTGGCGAAAGCTTCGGGCGAGAGTTCGTGCGGATGCGTTCAAGCATCGCCGAGCCCGACCGACGCACGATAGTGCTCGGGACCGACACCGACCAGAACTGTCGAGGTGAGGCAACAACCATCAGCGAGTGCAAGCCCTTGTGCCCCGGATACTTAGCTGGCGGATCGCCATGACCGTCCGCAGCCGCATGGTGGAAGCCGTCTCGAAGAGAACTGCAATAAGGTAGCGACACGCCTTGGCTAGTACTAAATAGTACTTGTGCCGATTATACTAGCGCTATATAGTACTATAGAGCTCTTCACCTCCACTAAGCGAGTACTGTCGACATGAACCCTGTCTCAATCGAGATCGACCAGGAGGTCTTCGAGTATCTCCAACGCCGCGCGACGCCATTCGTCGACAAGCCGAACGACGTCCTTCGCCGCCTGCTACTCGAGACCGAGTCGGAGAGTCCTTCCGAGCCCGACCTCGAGCTGCCTCCTGCTCGCGGATCCTACGCGCGCTCCACCGCAGCCGAGCGCGCTCGGGCGCGAAGGGGGCTGCCGATGCCGGCCGACGCCTTCGTGAACCGAGTCATGGAGCGACGGTTCGGCGGCCACTTCGGCCGCCGTGCGCCCTATCGGATGATGTTCGAGTCGAGCGATACGGTCCTGTACTTCCAGAACTTCAACAAGGAAACGGACCACCTCTGGTATCGCGTGACAGAAAACCCCTGGCGCGACCTTACCGCCTCGACGAAGAAGGCGTGGCTCTGCCTGAGCAATCCCGCCGAGGGCTACTGCTACGTGATCCCGGTGTCGGAGATTCAGGCGCACGTCGCCAGGGCGGAATGGAGCCGCCCATACCTCGAAATCAATATCGATCCGGCGACCTCCCGTTGGTCGGAGCTGGACTGGCGTCTGGACGAGTACCTGATTCGCGTGTGAGGCCGAACGCGGCCTCCGTGACCCGCTGCTTGGCGTTGCAGCACATCAGCGCAGGCCCGGCCAGAGGAGCATCTACGACATGACGATTGACCGCGAGCACACCGACTCCATTGCCTCTCTCCTGGAGACGGTCACCGAATACGATCCAGACTTCCCCACGGACGTCAACGAGCTGGTAGCGCCCAACGCGGCCGCTGCAATGATCGTCGGCGAAGGGGTGCGCTCGCGGGCACGCGTGGTGTGCGAGGTGTTCGACTTCGTTCGCTCGAATGGGCTGTTGCTGCCGGGACGTTCCGCTCGGGTGAGCGTCTCAGGCGCTCTCAGGCCACATGCATCACCCAAGCGCCGTACGGTCGCGATGATCGAGCTGCTAGAGTGGATCGTGCGCAACTCACCGGCTGCACCGCGACGGAAACGCGCTCCGTCTCCGCGTATCGCCGCACGGCCCCGAGTGCGACGAGCGCTTGGCGTCGAACCGGAGGGCTCGCGCGGCGTCCGGGCGTTTCTGTCGGTCTTGACCTTTCCCAACGATGCCGACTCGATGCGTCTGGAGCCGGACAATGATGGGGTGATGGAGACGCCGTGCGACCAGGTGCTGATGGGGCCTTGGAAGTGGTCGGCCCCCCGACACGCCGACGTGGGCGACGTGTGCTTCTTCTACTACTCCAAGCGATCGCTCAAGAACATTGCACGACTACGCCGGGTGCTTGAGGAGGAGGGGCGGCTCACCAGGAGCCTTCGTGACTTCCTCGAGCATGCGGAGCAACAGGCCGCGCAGTATGCGGGCAGGATCGTGGCGTACTCGTTCGTGACCGGGAGAGCGCATTCCGACGAGCGCGGCCCGGATGATTGGCTGGACTGGCAGAGTCGCACGCTCGCGCCCATGTCCGGCGGATCGGCCCTGCAGCACCCGGTCGACCTCATGCGACATAGAGGCGAGCTGCCCATCCCGCATGGGCAGACCATCGTGAATCTGCACGCCAGCCAGTTTCAGCGATTGCTCGAGATTCTGGCCGATGCTGGCAACGTCCTTGATTCGCGTCTCGTCTCCGTTACGCCGGTCAGCGTTTCTCGCACCCGAGTGACCGGACGGAACTGGCGCGAGATCGCGTGCGGACGCGCGCACCGATTCGTCAATGAACAGGAAGTACGCGGGGACTTCATCGATCACCTACTCGAGGAACTGAAGGATCCGGGTTCCAGGATCCATCAGGAAGTCGAAGCTCGATCAGGGGGGCGCACGTCCGGACGCGCGGACTACGTGGTGCGAATCAACGGCTATTTCGTTCCAGTCGAGGCCAAGCTGAACGTGCAGACCGAGCGCGACCTGGCAGGCCAGATGCGGCGGTACCTCTCGGCCGACGCATTCGTTGCGTGGAAACAGGAACGAACGGTGGTGCTTCGCGGACCCTGCAGCGTGCGTGGGCTCGTAATCGATGCGTCGGGCGCGTACGTGCTGAACACCAGGGGCTACGTGAACTGCTCGGCCGAGAACCCGGTCGTTCGCCGAGGCGACATTGCATCGATGGATCGACGAGCGATTCGGTCGCGGTTCGCGCAGGTGCTGCAGCTGAAAGCCGACCGTACTTGAGGACGATGAAGCTGCCGGCGGTCATGGCGCGCTCCCCGTGGCGCCAGTGTCCGGCCGCTCCGCCTTCCCCCACACCACTCCCACCGGATACCGCTCCGCATTCACCTCGATCTTCCGCTCCACCGCCTCCAGCAGGTCGATCCCCGCCCGATCACAGAACAGCAGCAAGGCGATCGCCACATCCGCCACCTCCTGCGCCACGCGCTCACGCCCCGGCGACGTTCGCACAAACTCGTCGGATCGCACCCCCTCCACCCACCGGAGCTCCGCCGCCAGCTCACCCGCCTCGCTCACGACCGCCATCGCCAGGTTCTTCGGGTCGTGGAACCGTCCCCAGTCACGTTCCTCGGTGAACTGGCGAAGGCGATCGCGAATCTGCTGTAGTTGGTTGGTGGTCATGGCTACTTCAGGAAGACGGTGTCCGCATGCCACTCGAGGTGCACCCGATCGGGCCACTTCGACTTGTCGGCGGGCAGGTTGATCGTGAGCTCCTGCTGCGCGTTGTAGGCGCGCCCGTTGTTCCAGTCGGCGCGAAGCCGAGTGCTCACCCGGAACCTGTAATCCGGCGACACCGTGACATAGCCGCGATTGAAGAGCGTGTGCTCGTTGGTGACGGCGCAGCGGCGATCGTACGTGTCTGTGACGAGGACCCGAAAAGCTCCCTGGCCAAGCCGCCGGCGCGCGAGCAGCGGGTCGGAGAACATCCGCGGCACCGTCCCCTCGGCCACGCTCGGCGCTGCGCCAATCAGGGCGCCGGCCGACAGCATTTCTTCGAGTGCGCGCCACAGGTCGCGACCCGTACCGACATCCAGGTCGTACGACTTCCCCTGAACCGTGTTTAGCGAGAAGTCCGGCGGACTCGGAATCCATGCCTCGCGGCGGAAGAAGAACGGCTGCTGGAGAATGATGTTGCCGATGACGGGGTCGTCCCCCGTGAGCAGCGCTTCTCGGCGGTACGTCGCGATCCGCTCGCGCATCTCGGAGAGCGAGTGCACCCCATTCCCGGCGCCGAATGTCTCTCACGCAAGCGTCACTGGGAGGAGTGAGCCAGAAGTTGATCTCGTGGCACTCCGGGGCGTACGCGAGCTGCTCGTACCAGTCGAAGTCGGTCACGCCGACGTAGGCTTTGCGCATCGCGATCTGTCAGGTGGCCAGGCGGACCGGGAGATCACTCCCGAGAGTTCGTGCGTGTTTGGATTTCCTGTCCCTACGGTCGGCGCCGTCGACTCGAGACCTCCCGAAGGACATCCAGGAGATCGCTGAGTCTTCCACGAATCTGCGCATCCGCCGCTTCTCTCGTCATCCCATCGCGCTCGGCCGCCTCACGCGAAGCCTCCTCCACCCCTGCGGCACCCTTTAGCACTCCATCCAGGCTGCTGATCGCCTTCGACACCACATGGCGATCCGCCTTCGAAATCTCCACAAGGTCCCGACGTACGAGCGCCTCGACGTCGGCTCCCGCCCCCATCACGTCGTGCAGGTACACGAGGTCCTTCGCTCGTTTCGGGTTCACAGCGCCGCTCTCCATCACGCGTCGATCCCTGAACGTGGCCGTCTTGTTGATGACGTAGGCGCCGAGCGTCGGGAGACGAACATCTACCAGCCGCGTGCTGCCTGCGGCATCGAGCGCGGGAATCCGGAGTCGCCGCGTATGCCGCTGCAGCAGGTCGAGCCGATCCAGTGCGACGGCCCCGACTCCGGGTTGCTGCATGACATCAACGATCCGACCGACCGTGCGGATCGTCCCTACATGGGGAACGAGGAACTCGATCTTCTCGCCCGATGCCGGATCGTTCGCCCAAACGGCTGCCGCACTCGTGTTCGTGGACGCGACAAAGCCGGCTGTCCGCAGAATCTCGGCGATCGTGTTGCGCCCATCGGGATGAATCTCGGATCGCACGAGCACATCGACTTCCTGCGTCATCGAGAGTCGCCCGCGCCACGTCGAGAGACCGCCGTACTGACGATACAGGTACGGCACCCACCCACCGATGATGACGATCTCGCCGAGGTCGGGCTCCAACGCCGACACTACACGCTGCAACCCACGCTCGAAGGGCGAGTGCTCGATTGCCCCGTTCACACAGGCTCCTCCCACTGACACGCAAACACCACGCGCGGCAGCGCTCCACGCACTGCCAGCAGGTGCTCCGCCTGTTCGCGCCCGCGGACCGGATATCGCCACAGGTCAACGAGCAGCTGCTCGATGCCCACCACGGGCAACCGGTCGAGTCGTGTGATCCCTGGCCACAGGCTCCTCTCGTAGTACGGCGCCATCAACACCAACCGGCCATCGTCTCCGGGCTCCCAGTCTCGTTCCGTCGCCACTGCGCGCAGTCGAATGGCGTCCCTCGCGTCGACGTATACGTGCACGCGATCCCACGCGGCGTGCGGAGCGACGCGCGATGCCGCGGCCTGAAGTGCGAGCGCCCAGCGCCTGCCTCGCAGCAGCTCAGGGAGGCGCGCCAGGAAGCGCTCCATGTTTCCGATCGGCGCATGGACGGCGAGGCGACGATTCCTGGTCCAGTCGTACGATGCGCTCCAGCGGTCAATCAGGCTGGCGACGTCGATGACGCGTGCCGTGACGGGACGTCCTCGGAGCGACGCATTCCGCTCGCGCGAGACGAGCCTCCAGTCATGCAACTGGCGGAGTACTTCGGATGCCGTCGTCCGATCCACGTGGCAGGTGGCGGCGAGTTCGCGTACCCCCCACGTGCGTGGCGCGGGACTGATTGCGTCACGAAGGAGCAGGCGCACCACCCCGCTGGCCCGATCGGCGAATGGGTCAGCCCCGGTGCGTGGTTTCGACTCCGATGCGTCGTCGGCCTCGGGTGGGAGGACGCGATCGATGAGGATCCCCGGAATCGAGAGGCGAACGGTCCGGCTTTCCAGATCAATGAAGTTCGCGTTCGCCCGGCGAAGCGACTCCAGCTCGCGCCCCCCCGCGACGTCGGCGAGCACGCGAACTTCCGTGATCGACGGTCGCTTGCTCGACGGGGCAGGGGAGAGGCTCAGCCGAAGGCGAACGCTCAAACGCTCCTCGCTGCCGGCCGCGAGCGGCAGAAGGGTGGCCCACAGCGCGCGCTCATCGCCGCGCGGCTGGTGTCCCAATCGCACCTCGGCGTGCCCCGCCACGGCCTGGCTGATGAGGGCCAGTCCCCGACTGAGTCGGGCGTCGGACGAAGGAGATTTGTCAGCTAGGGCCATATTTGTCAGCTAATTGGCTGACAAAGTGTCACGCCGCTGACAAACGCGCAATGGCTCGTGCCGGCGCCGGGCCGTCGGAAATCGAAAGAGGGCGAGACGCCACCACCCGGCTCGACCGATAGTCGCCCCGTGTCCTCCCCCCGCTTTCCACCGCCGGGAACCTCTACAACCTCGCCAGCTCTCCCCACCAAACACCGGACGCTCTAGAGCCGCGACCAGTCTCAGCGCCCTCGCTCCCTGTTCGTGGGGCGAGAAGAGGAACTCCATCGCTTGCGCGCCCTGCTGTCTGGGGCGAGGCCCGGCTTCTCGCGGCAGGCTGTAAACGAGGATGCCCGAGGTGAGGAAGATGACGCTCGTGTAGGAGCTCAATAAGAGCTGCTGCGCCTCTGGCTGACTGTGCCGATCTGAGCGTACTTGCGCGCCTCGGGGAAACGTCGCAGGGTGTTCTGACACGACCATCGGTGCACCACTTCGTGTCTGACGGTGCGTCCAGAACGCAGCGATCTCGCCCGAGCTTCATGCGCCGGCGAGCGGAGAAGCACTGCACGCGAGTACTCTCGCTGATCTCGGGCGTCCACGAGGTCTCGCCAGAGTCCAGTGATGTTGACCTGCTTCGAGGGTCACCTCGATCAGCAAGATACTCGTGCCGTGGCAGAGGGTCTGGACG
>CAZVDJ010000230.1:0-6779 GCA_964626245.1 uncultured Gemmatimonadaceae bacterium | reverse complement strand
GGTGGACTTCGTGATCGTCGGCTCCGGTGCCGCCGGCGGGATCCTGGCGCGCGAACTGTCGGTGGCCGGCTTTTCCGTGGTGGTGCTCGAGCGCGGACCTCGGCTCTCCGCGGCCGACTTCGAGCACGACGAGTACAAGTACTTCTTCCAGGACCACCTGGGCTCGCGCACCCCGGTCACCTGGCGGCAGGCGCCGCACGAAGTCGCCAAGCAGCGCGACGGGCTCGCGGTCTGGAGCGCCAACCTGGTGGGGGGAAGCAGCGTCCACTTCACGGCCAACGTCTGGCGCTTTCGCCCGGTGGACTTCGACGAGCACAGCCGCCTGGGGCGCATTCCCGGTGCGGCGCTCGCCGACTGGCCGATCACCTACGACGAGCTGGAACCCTACTACACGAAGGTGGACTGGGAGATTGGCGTATCGGGGCAAGCCGGGGCGTGGGGCGAACCGCGTCGCTCGCGTCCCTATCCCGTCCCTCCGCTCCCCATCAAGTCGTCAGGCGTCCTGTTCGAGCGCGGGGCGCGCAAGCTGGGGTGGCACCCGTTTCCGGCGCCGCTCGCAATCCTGTCGCAACCATACAAGGGGCGTGGCGGGTGCCAGCATTGCGGCTTCTGCATGGGCTACGGCTGCGAGCACGGCGCCAAGAGCTCCACCCTCGCGACGATGATTCCCGAGGCCGAGCGCAGCGGGCGGTGCGAGGTGCGCCCTAACGCGTACGTGCGCAAGGTCGACGTGGACGCGCGCGGCCGCGCGACGGGCGTGATCTACTTCGATGCCAGCGGTCGCGAGCAGCGACAGCGTGCCCGCGCCGTGATCCTGGCGTGCAACGGCGCCGAGACGCCGCGCCTCCTGCTCATGTCGCACAGCAGCCGCTTTCCGCAGGGGCTGGCGAACAGCTCGGGGCTGGTGGGGAAGCACCTGATGTTCAATGGCGGGAGCATCACCCCGGGCATCTACGAGCATCCGCTCAACGAGTACAAGAGCGCGCAGGTGAGCCGCATTGCGCTGGACTGGTACGACAGCGATCCCAGGCGCGGCTTCTATGGCGGCGGCGGAATGGACGCGCGCGCCGACCTGAATCTCCCCGTCTTCTGGGCGCTGGCCGGCGCGCCTCCGGGAACGCGTAACTGGGGGGCCGACTACAAGCGCTGGCTCTCGCACGGCTTTGCGCGGCAGATGACCGTCTTCGGGCACTGCACGTCGCTCCCGGTCGAGACCAACTCCATCTCGCTCGACCCCACGCTCAAGGATGCGCGCGGACTGCCGGCATTGCGCGTGACGTACCGCGACCACGATGACGACCTCAAGATGATGCGTTTCCTGCAGGACCGGTCGATGGAGTTGCACCAGGCGGCGGGGGCGAAGCAGCAGTGGCGCATCCCGGTGGAGGTTTCCACCGCCACCGCGCACCTGCTCGGGACCTGTCGCATGGGGAACGACCCCCGCACGAGCGTGGTGGACCGGTATCATCGCACGCACGACGTCCCCAACCTCTTCCTGTGCGACGGGAGCAGCTTCGTCACGTCGGGGCGTGGCCAGCCGACCATGACGATCATGGCGCTGGCCTTTCGCGCGGCGGAGCACATCGGGCGCATGGCCTTTCGCGGCGAGGTGTGAGGAGGTGGTGGAGGGCGGGGTGCGCATCGCGCACCGCGGCTAGATTGCGCGCGCCCGTCATCGCCCCGCGTATCGCGTGACCACCACCCGTCTCAACCGGGAATCGTTCGCCTGGCTCTTCGTGATGGGCCTCGTGGCCGTAACCGACGCCTGGTGGACGCGCGCGCTCCTGAGTCCCGATGGGGCGGCATACCTGGACCTCGCCGATGCCCTGCGCCGCGGCGAGTGGGGGAGCGTGCTGCAGGGGTACTGGTCGCCGCTCTATCCGCTGCTGGCCGCGGCGGCGCGGTCGGTCGCGAGTGCGGTGGGAGGGGATCCGCTCGCCGCCGTGCATCTCCTGAACGCGGGGCTCGTGATCGTGGGCGGCGCGCTGGTGCACCGCCTCATCGTGACACGGCACGAGCGGCAGGGGGGACGGTCCGCCTTGCCGGCGGCGCTCTGGCTGCGTTGCAGCTGGGCGGCGTTCGCCATCTGTTCGCTCGTCTACGCCCGCGTCGACAGCGTCACGCCCGACCTCCTCCTGCTCGTCCTGATGGTGGCGGTGCTCGACGAGTTGTTGCGTCACGGCGTGGAGCGGCCGGTGCGATTGGGGCTCCTGCTCGGCGCAACCTTCCTGGTCAAGACGAGCAGCTGGCCATGGCTGATCGTGACGTGGGCGTGGCTGGCGTCGCCGTGGGGGGCACGCGCGCCGCGGAGGGCGATGGTGCGTGGGGCGATCGCCACCCTGGCCGTGATGCTCGCGTGGCTCGTTCCGCTCAGCGCCAAGTCGGGTCGGCCGACGCTGGGGAGCACGGGGCGGCTCAACGCCTGCTGGTTCCTGCGCGACTGCGACGGCCAATCGCCGGACACGCACCGGGGCGAGCACGCGCGATACGCGACGCTCACCACGTCACAGGGCGGATCGGTCACCTACGCACGGTTTGCCGCCGCGGCCGGCTCGGCCGCCACGTACGAACCGTGGACCGATCCCACGGCGTGGGCCGAGGGAGTGCGCACGCAGCACGAATCTCCGCTTGCGTTCGGCGCGCTCGTGGGCGTGGTGCTGGACAACCTGGCCGATGCGCTTCGGTACCTGGGCGTGTACCTCTACCTCGCCGCGCTTGCGCCGGCGCTGCTCTGGTGGGTCGTGGCCCGGCCGCGCATGGCCTGGGACGACGATGCGCGCCTGGCACTCGGCGCGGCGGTCGTGGGTGCGGTGGGCATCGCGCAGTTCGTGGCCGTGCAGGTGCAACCGCGCCTCATGGCACCATTCGCGTGGCTGCACGTGGCGGGACTGCTGGCGTGGATGCTCGTGGCCAGCGCCCCGCCGGCTCACGGCGCGGGGGAGGAAGGTGGTCGCACCGGGGCGGAGAAGCGGCGCGGCGCCCGCGGGCGCACGGACGACACCGCCCCACCCGCTCGCGACCCGTCGACGGGGATGGCCGCCGCGCTCGCATGGCTCCCCGTGGTGGCGGTGCTGGCCGCGATCACCCTCGTGCTGCGGGGGGACCGCACGAACGCCGCGAGCGACTCGGCGTATCGCGCGGAACTGCGCGACGCCTCCACGCGCGCCAGTTCGGGACGCACGCCGCGTGCGGTGGTCGTGGTGGGTGACGCCTTCCCGCTCGTGGCGCACGCCAAGGCGCTCGACCTCGTGATCGTTGCGCAGCTGCTCCCCGCATCGGCGGCAACGCTCGACGCGATCGATCCGCGCGAACGCCAGCGGCTGTTGCAGCAGGCGGGGAACGGCACCGCCGACGTGGCGTGGCAACGGCAACCGGAGGGCCGGGTGCGCGTGACCGCGCTGCGATAGCCTGCTCCGGGTTGGCCGCGAGTACGCCCGCGGCACTTGAAGTCGTGGCGTGCACGCTGGTCGGGTGTTCCCTCACGCGCGCACGCCCGCCCCGCGGCACATGAGCCCCCCCTCACGCGCCCGGTGGTGACGCTGCTTATTATCCATCGTGTTCTGAGCGGGCGCCCCAGCGGCATCGGGGCGCCCTCGTCGTCGCCGGGCGCTCCGCCCGGCCACTCCACCCAGTCACCCGCTGAGCGCGCCGCCGTGTCTGCTCCCGCTGTCCAGTCCGAGTTCCACGACGACATCATCTACCCGGACGCGATCCCCTTCGTCCTGGTCCATCTCGCCTGCCTGGGCGCGATCTGGACCGGCGTCTCGTGGGGGATGGTGGCGCTCTGCCTGGGGCTGTACGCCCTGCGCATGTTCGCCATCACCGCGGGCTATCACCGCTACTTCTCGCATCGCTCCTTCAAGACCAGCCGCTGGTTCCAGTTCGTCCTGGCCTTCCTGGCGCAGTCCACGTCGCAGAAGAGCGTGATCTGGTGGGCGGTGCTGCACCGCCATCACCACAAGCACTCCGACACCGAGCAGGACGTGCACTCGCCGCGTCACCGCGGCTTCTGGTACTCGCACGTGGGGTGGATCTTCGACCAGCGCTACGAGAAGATCGACCCCAACCAGGCCCCCGACCTCGCCCGCTACCCCGAGCTCCTCTTCCTGCTGCGCTTCGAGCAGCTCCCCTCCATCGTGCTGGCCGTGGCCTGCTGGCTGGCGTTTGGGTGGGAAGGACTGGTGGTCGGCTTCTTCTGGAGCACGGTGCTGCTCTACCACGGCACCTTCTTCATCAACTCGCTGGCGCACGTGCACGGCAAGCAGCGCTACGCCACCGGCGACGACTCACGCAACAACTGGTGGCTCGCCATCATCACGCTGGGCGAGGGGTGGCACAACAATCACCACGCCTACCAGCGCTCGGCGCGGCAGGGCTTCCGCTGGTGGGAGATCGACATCACCTACTACATCCTGAAGGCGCTGGATGCGGCAGGGCTGGTGTACGACATGGGGAAGCCGCCCGTGGATGTGGTCGAGAACACGCGGGCGCTGGGGCGCGCCACGGTGGAGCGCATCGCGCGGCAGCTGGCGGCGCGCGTCGACCGCGACGCCATCGAGGCCTATCTCAAGGCGCACGTCCCCACGCGCGAGTCGATCGAGGCCCGCATGCCGCACTTCCCCACCATGGCCGAACTGCAGGCGCGTCTCCCGCACCTTCCCACGCGCGCCGAGCTCGAGGCGCGGCTCCCGCACCTCCCCACGCGCGCGGAGCTGGAGGCGCGCCTGGCGCAGCTCCCCACCATGGACGAGCTGCGCGATGCCGCGCGCAAGATGATCCCCGACACGCCGTCGATGGACGAGATCTGCGAGCGCGCCCGCGAGATGATCGCGCAGGCGCGCCTGCACGCCGCCGGGCTGGGAACCCCCGCGCTGGGGGCGAGCCCGGCCTAACGCGAGAGGATGATCTCCGACCGCACGTAGACGAAGCGGCCGCCGAATCCGAAGGGCGAGGCGGCCGGGTAGATGAAGGTCCCGTTGTTGGTGTTCGCGTCGATGGTCTGCTTGTCGGGGAAGGTGTTGAACAGGTTGCGCGCCCCGATGGAGACGTTCATCTGCTCGAAGCGATAGCCCACCTCGCCGTCGAACAGCATCTTGCTGCCGAACGTCTCCAGCCCGTCCAGCGAGCCGTCCACGAAGCTGCCGTAGTCCTGCACGCGCCCCATCGCATGGAAGCGCCCCAGGCTGTAGTTGGTGGTGAACGATGAGCGCCGGTTGGGGCGCGCCTTCTCGATGGCGTTGATGGTGACGGGGTCCAGCGCGCTGGTGTAGATCGTGTTGGTCCCCTGCAGGATGCGCGGGAGCGGGTCCACGCGCGTGACCTTGTTGGTCGTGAAGTTGGCCGACAGCACGAAGTCGAGCGCCCCGCTCCCCGCCAGCATCCGGTAGTTGGCCACCACGTCCACGCCGTTGGTGCGCGTGTCGAGCGCGTTGGTGGGGAACTGCACCCCCGCGATCTGCGTGAGCCCCGAGTCGGCCAGGATGTCCGCCACCACCGGGTCCGACGTGCCGTCGTACGTGGCGCCCAGCAGGATGCGGTCGGCGATGGAGATGTGGTAGTAGTCGACGTTGAGGTTGAAGTCGTTGTTGGGCGACCAGGCAAAGCCGGTGCTCAGGTTGAGGGAGGTCTCCTCCTGCAACGGCCGCGCGCCGAAGATGCGCGACGCCCTATTGGCCACCGGGAAGTTGCCGATCTCGATCAGGACGCCGTTCTGGATGGCGGTGGTGGTATGGCTGTACCAGCTCTGCGCCAACCCGGGGGCACGGAAGCCGGTGCTGGCGGCGGCGCGCCAGACGAACTTGTTGGTGGGTTGGAAGCGCGTGGCCACCTTGGCCGTGACGCGCTGGCCGAAGTCGCTGTAGCTCTCGAAGCGGCCGGCGGCGTTGACCAGGAGCTTGTCGGAGAGGCTGGTCTCCAGGTCGGCGAACGCCCCCACGTTGGTGCGGCTGTTCTCGCTGGCGTCGCTGGGGGCAAAGCCCTGGAACACCGACGAGCCGGCCTGCGCGATGCCTGACGAGTCGCTGGTGAGGTGATAGCCGTTGATCCACGAGGCGCGCTCACCGGCCACCACCTCGTATGACTCGCGGCGGAATGCGGCGCCTAACGCCACGTTCACCGGCTTGGGCAGCCCCCACTCCAGCGCCTTGGACATGCTGAACGTCGTGTTGAACTCGCCGCGCCGCAGGGCACCCGCGTAGAACGACGTCTGGTTGGGAATCCCCGGGTCGTCCGATGTCCCGAGGCGCCCGTCGGGGCCGGGGGCGGTGGGCGTGGAAAGGCTCGGCCCCAGCGACGTGTTGAGCGTGTTGCGCAGGTTGAACTCGAACGAGTTGTAGCCGTAGTTGCTCCCCAGGTCGAGCGCCCACCCGCCGGCCTGGCCGCGCACGCCCGCCGCCGCCGAATAGTCCTTCACGTCGGGGCGGAACTCGGGAAGGAATCCGAGCGGGTAGATCTCCGCCCAGTTGCGCGAGTTCTGCGGCTTGCGGAAGAAGCCGTTCCCCGTGCCGTCGCGGTCGGAGTAGCCACCAAAGGCGTACAGCTCCGTGGTCCCCGACTGGTTGAGCGGCAGGCGCAGGTTGGCGAAGGTGTGGATGTCGCGCTCCAACCCCAGCCCCCAGTTCACGTTAGGCTGCGGGACGCCGGTGCGCTTGATCACCACCCGGCAGTTGGCCACGGAGTCGGCGAGCCCGTTGATGTCGGGAAACGAGCCGTCGGGGCAGGCGCGATTGGCGCGGTCGCGCTTCATGTACTGCCCGAAGAGGGCCAGCGAGCCGCGCCCC
>CAZVDJ010000229.1:0-6783 GCA_964626245.1 uncultured Gemmatimonadaceae bacterium | reverse complement strand
AGGATCGCCTCGGCCAGCGGACGGCGCGCCGACTCCGGGAGGAGCGGGTCGCGCAGCGCGTAGTCGATGAGGCGGAACGGACTCCCCACCCCGAGCCGCAACCGCTCGAGGTACAGGGCGGCGACGACATCACCGCGCGTCAATCGCGCCGGGGCCTGGCGCGCGACCCAGCGCTCCAGCGAGTCGGCCCACCGCGCGCCTGACGAGAACTCGGCCGCCACGTCCCGCCCGGCGCCGCGGCGAACCGATGCCCCGTCGGTCGCCACGAGCACGACGGCCACGGCGCCAAGCGCCGTCGCCACGCCGAGCGCGACCTTGCGGGTTCTGGTTCCCATTCGCGATGCCCCCCTTCTCCTGCCCTGCCGTGATCGTCAGGTACGCGCCTGGCGCGCGCGACCTCGCGTTCGCCTGGCACTTCGATTCCTACGTCATGCACGCCACAGCGTTGGCGCTCGAGCGCGCGGTCCGGTACGTGGAGGACCGATCGCGGCCGCGCCGCGTCACGCGCCCCCTTCCCCATGCGCGAAAGTCCGCCGCCGGGCGACGCCGCTTCGGCACTCCGCTAGCTTACCCGCCTCGTCCGCAATCGGTGCCCGTTTCGCGACGTTACGTGCCCAATCGCTCGCCCGCGTACCACTTCAAGAGGCTCGTCGCCCTTCTCGCGTGGGTCGCCCTGCCCACGGGGACCGCGCGCGCGCAGGCCGACTCCTCCACCGCCTCACTCGGCGCGCCGGCACGCTCGGGCACCCTGGGCCTCTCGGCGATCGGCGCCTTTTCTGTGCACGCCGGCGCGGCGCGCGTGCAGCGCGGCTATTCCGCCGGCTCGCTGGGGGGGACGATGGACTTCGGCTACCTGCGCAGCCGGCGCGTGCGCGTGGTCGCCGACCTGACGTACCTCCTCACCACGCCGCGCACCGAGGTGGTCGAGAGCGAGCAGGCGACCTACCGCGACGTCTTTCGCGACCTCTCGGCCCACGTGGCCTTTACCGTTCACGCGAACGACCCCTCGCGACGCCTCTCCCCCTACCTCGTGGCAGGGGGCGGCGTGGACGTGCTGTCCAGCAGCTTCAACTCGCTCACCATCGACACCCGGTACAACAGCAACAACTTCAGCCTGCTGGGGGCCATGGGAGCGCGTCTCAGGCTCGGCGCCGCCTCACGCCGCGCCCTCACCGTGGAGTTGCGCGGCGTCCTGGCGCACGAGGTCCGTCGCGCGGCGGTCCACGTCGGGCTCGCCACGCTCTTCAACGACCTCGCCCCCGGGGGCAGTCGCTAGGCGCTACTCCAGGGCGGCGTCCAGGTGGATCTGGACGTTCCCCTTGATCGCGCGCGAGATGGGGCAGGTGTCCTTCGTCGCGGCGGCCACTTCCTGAAAGTCCTCGGGCGAGATGCCCGGCACGACGCCGCGCACCGTGAGCTTCATCGTGGTCACCGTGAAGGCATCGTTCACCTTCTCCACGGTGCACGCGGCCGAGGTGCTGATGCGGGTGGCCGGCGTCCCGCGCCCCTCGAGCTTTCCGCTCAGCGCCATGCTGAAGCACGCCGCCTCGGCGGCTGCAAGAAGCTCCTCGGGGTTGGAGCCCTTCTCCTCGCCGAAGCGAGTGGCGAAGGCGTACTTGCCGCCCAGCGTTCCGGACTCGCCGGAATACGAGCCGGTGCCGCCGCGAAGGCCGCCTTCCCAGGTTGCCGATGCGTGACGAGTTGGCATGGTGTGGAGTGTGAGGGTGAGGGGTGACGTCGCGCGCACCAACGGCGGGGCGCACCATGGGCGAACTATCCATGCTGGGCCGCCAACGTGCCACCCCCCACTTCGAGCCAGCGCGGCGGTGCGACACTGACAGGGGCGCGCGAGGGGTGTAGCCTTCCGGCATGACGACGTCCCACGCGAACGTTCCACCGCGGCTGGCGCAGCTGCTGCGCCGCTTCCAGCTGATGGGTCGCGAGGAGAAGATGGCGGCGCTCGTGTCGTACGCGCGCAAGCTCGAGCCCCTTCCCGAGCGTTTCCGCGCGCTGACCGACGAAGCGTACGCGGTGCCGGAGTGCCAGACACCGGTGCGGCTCTTTTCCGAGGTGGAGGCGGGGCGCCTTCACTTCTACGCCGACATCAACAGCCGGCAGTCGCCCACGGTGGCCGCCTTCCTGAGCCTGGTGCTTGGTGCAGTGAACGGCGACCCGCCGCAGACCACACTGGCGATTCCGCCCGACTTCGTGCGCACGGTGATGCAGAGCCTGGGGTTGGGGACGCGAGAGGTGGGGCTCGAGGCCATCATCGCGCGACTCAAGCGGCACGCGCAGCAGGCACTGGCGTCGGGGGCGGGGGCCGACTCGACGCCACCCTCGGCGGCCGGCGCGTCCTCACCGTCGCCGCCAGCTGCGCCGCCGCCGTAGCATCTTTCCGCGGCAAGCGCCGTCGCGGATCTACGCCGGGCCACGGTGCGCGCGTCCCGCCCCGTCATGCAGGTCGATCGCCCAGTCCTCGCACTCCACCTCACGCCATCCCATCATGCCACAGTCCTACGCCAACCACACGCGCTGGCTGGCCCCGTACCACTTCGTCGTCGCGCCAATCCTCCTGCTGCACGTGCTGCTGAGCGTGCGCGACGCGGTGCAGCACCCGGGGTGGTGGCCGTGGTGGTCGGTGCTGGTCGCCCTGGCCATCGCCGCCGCCGCGGGACTGGCGCGCAGCCAGGTGCTGACGGTGCAGGACCGCCTGATCCGGCTGGAGGAGACGTTGCGGCTGCAACGCCTGCTGCCGGTGGCGGAACACGACGAGATCGCGCGGTTGTCCCGCAAGGAAATCGTCGCGCTGCGCTTTGCGTCCGACGACGAGCTGCCGGCGCTCTTCCGCCGAGTGCGCGCCGGCGAGTTTGCCGATCCCAAGGCGATCAAGCAGGCGATCCGGAACTGGCGCCCCGACGAGCTGCGGGCGTGACCTCGAGGGCGTGACCTCGAGGGAGTGACGGGGAACGGCGCCCTCAGCGCAGCGCCACCCCAAACCGGATCGTGCGCCCCGCCTGCGGTAGGCCGCACTGGTCAAAGACCGAGGCGTCGGTGAGGTTGTCCAGCCCCAGCGACGCCACCAGCCGGGTGAACACCCCGCCGCGCGCCACGGCGAAGCTGCGTTCTATCCCGCCGCCGGCCCACGTCTGGCGGGCGATGGTCTGGTTGCGCTGGGTGTCGGGGTTCACGCAGTACTGCGTCCCCGAGTGGTCCAGGTTGGCGCGCACGACAAAGCCGGCCACCGGGAACTGCACGTCGGTCCCCAGGCGCAGGTCGGGCTGGTTCTCCGGCTCGCGCTCGGTGCCGCGCACCGCCGGGTCGCTGATGCGCACGCGCTGCACCAGCGCATCGGCCGACAGCTGCACGCCGCCGCGCGACCAGCCGCCCAGCAGCTCGAGTCCCGCGGACTTGATGCGGTCGCGATTGACGCGATAGAAGCGGCGGTTGGGCAGGGTGGTGCGCACGATGGCGTCCTCCAGGTCGTGCCGGAAGACGACGCCTTGCAGCTGCCATCGCTCGGCGAGCAGCGTTGCCCCCACCTCGCCCCCCACCATGCGCTCGGGCTTGAGCGTGGGATTGGGCTGGAAGCGGTTGAGCGCCCCCGAGTACAGCTCGCGCAGCGCCGCGAACCGGGCGCGCCGGTTCATCGAGCCGTGCAGTCGCCAGCGATCACCAAAGGCCAGCGTGCTGATCCCCAGCCGGCCGCCCCACTCCGACAGGCGTCCCAGCGCCTCCCTCCCGGCCGTCCGGGGTGTCGTGCTGGCATCGAGCGAGTAGCCGCCCGTCAGCCGCAGCGACCCCACCAGGGGTTGTTCCACCTCCATCGCGCTGCTCCACAGCCGCTGCTGGTAGACGCCGGGCGCGGCCCCGTTGAGCCCCTCGTCATAGTCCACCGTCGACACGGTGAAGGCGCTGCGCAGCTCGCCGCGTCCCAGGGAATGATCGATCGTCAGGCGTGCCGTCGTGGTGCGCTCGTCGCCCGTCTCCGTTCCCACGATCGAGTCGTAGGCCTGGTTCAGGAAGCTCTCGATCGAGGTGAACGCGCTGTTCCGTCCCACGACGAACTCCGCGTCGCCACTCCCCAGCGGCGTCGTGCGGCGCCCCGTCCCCATGGTCAGCAACGCCAGCGTCCGCGACTGCTCCGGGTAGCGCCAGAAACGCGGCGCGGCAATGTGGAGCTCGGGCATCACCCCGCGTTCCACCGAGTAACCGGAGTAGCTGGCCCCGATCCACGCCCCGCCCGGGGACTGGAGGCGCGCCGAGACGAAGCCGTCGCGCTGGTTCACGTCGCTGTTGGTGCGCTCGTCGTCGTCCCTGGTGTAGCGATCGGTGACCTTGTGGCTCAACGCCAGCGCCGGGACGTCGCGATAGCCGCCACCGGCGCGCAACGTCAGCACGCCGCGCGACGTTGCGATGGGGCGTGCCACGTCACCCTGCAGCGCGTGCGTCCCCATCTGGTCGCCGCCGGCCCGCACGCCCACCTGCGTGCGCGACGCCTGCTCGCCGCGGTACGACGAGAGGCCAAGGTCCACCACGCCGCCTAACGCGTTGGGCCCGTGCAGCAGGCTGCTCAACCCCCGCACCACCACCACGCGCCCCACGCCGCTGGTGGGAAAGACCGAGGCATCGGAGCGATGGTCCCACCCGATGCTGAGCGGCAGCCCGTCGAAGAGCACGGCAGCCTGCCGGGAGTCGGATCCCCGCACCGACAGCTCGGTCTCACCGCGCGAGTTCACGCGCGCCAGCAGGAACGGCACCTCACGCAGCACGCGGTCGAGCGGTGCCGCGGGGGTCAGTCTCAGCGAGTCGATGGGGACCACGACCGCCGCGGTCCCGCCGACCGTCGCCGTCCCGCGACCCGTCGTCACCGACACGGTGGAGAGTCGGGTGCGCGCCGAGTCGGGCGGCTCCCGGCGCTGGTCCTGGGCCCCGCCCTTCTGCGGGAGGGCGATGGCGGCAAGTCCAGCGACGGCGATACCGAATCGAACGAAGCGACCGTTCATGGGAGAGAGAAGCGTCCTGATGTCGGCCGACGGTTTCGACGCGCGCCGGTGCGACAGTCATGAAATATTCACGAACAATGTTCTGACGCTCTACGCCCGACCGCAAGCAGGCGCTGACCGACACGGTGCCCTCCCGCCGATCGCACGCGGCAGCCACGTCCGGTATCCTTCCGGCTCGCGTCGCCACCAAGGCACTCCGGGCGCCCGCGGGCGCCGACTCCCACTTTGTCCGAGATGTCTGACCTCCCGATCCTCATTCGCAACAACGGGCCGCTCTTCATCACCGCCGAAGACGCCCCCAGACTTCGCCTTACCGATCACACCGGCGCCGAGATCCCACTCCCTCCGGGCAAGGGGATCGTCCTCTGCCGATGCGGCCACTCGAAGCGGAAGCCGTTCTGCGATGCGACGCACCGGGAGCTGGGGTGGGACGGGTCGCTGAACCCGTCGGTCTTCACCCCGCCAGCGACGGAGCCGCCCAAGCCGTGATCATGGGCGACGATGCGCCCGTTTCGCGGACCGCCCCCCAGTCGGAGGAGGAGCTGGAGGAGCGGCTGAGCCGGCCCACGCGTGCGGTGCTCGACGCGCTCGCCGCCGCGCCGGGCGACGTCATCGTCCTGGGGGCGGGGGGAAAGATGGGGCCCTCGCTCACGGCGATGCTGGCGCGGGGCGTTCAGGAGCTCGGCGACGGTCGCCGGATCACGGCCGTGTCGCGCTGGAGCGACGCGGAGAGTGCGACGCGCCTGGTGCGCCTGGGGGTGAAGCTCGTGCGCGGCGACCTGCTGGAGCCGGCGTCGCTCGCTGCCCTGCCCGACGCCCCGAACGTCGTGTACCTGGCGGGGCAGAAGTTCGGCACGCGCGACGCGCCGCACCTCACCTGGATGACGAACACCGTGCTGGCGGCGCGGGCGGCCGAGCGGTATCGCGATGCGCGCATCGTCGCCTTCTCCACCGGCAACGTCTATCCGCTCGTCCCCGCGGCCGGCGGCGGATCGCGCGAGACCGATGCGCTGCTGCCAGTTGGGGAGTACGCCATGTCGTGCGTGGGGCGCGAACGGGTCTTCGAGGATGCCGCGCATCGCTGGGGAACGCGCGTGGCCCTGCTGCGCCTCAACTACGCGGTCGACCTGCGCTACGGCGTCCTGGTCGACGTGGCGCAGCGCATCGCCGCCGGCACCCCCGTCGACCTGTCGATGGGCTTCGTGAATTGCATCTGGCAGGGGGACGCCAACGTCGCGGCGCTGCGCGCCCTTCCACTGGCCAGCGCCCCGCCCTTCGTCCGCAACGTCACCGGGACGGAGCGGCTCTCCGTGCGCCAGGTGGCCCAGGCGCTGGGCGAACTCCTTGGCCGCTCCCCGGTGCTCACCGGGGTGGAGGCGCCCGACGCCCTGCTCAGCGACACCAGGCGGATGCGCGACTGCCTGGGGGCCCCGGCCGTCCCCGAGGCGACGCTCGTGGCGTGGGTGGCCGACTGGGTGGGGCGCGGGGGGCGCACGTTAGGCAAGCAGACGCGCTTCGAGCGGCGCGACGGGGGGTTCTGACCGTGTCCGGCCCCGCACCGCTCTCCCTCCCGCGCTTGCGCCGCCACCTGCTGGCCGGACAGGTGATTCCCGCGCACCCGCTCGCCCTCACCGCCAGGCGCCAGCTGGACGAGCGCCACCAGCGCGCGCTCACGCGCTACTACGTGGATGCGGGGGCGGGCGGCATTGCCGTGGGCGTGCACACGACCCAGTTCGCCATTCGCCAGCACGGGATGTTGCGCGACGTCCTGGCCCTTGCG
>CAZVDJ010000228.1:0-6789 GCA_964626245.1 uncultured Gemmatimonadaceae bacterium | reverse complement strand
GGCGCGCCACAGCAGAGAGACTACGCCTGGTCGTCCGGAGCTCGGCTCATCGACTACGTCTCGGACAAGGGCGACAGCCTCCAGGGCGCGCTCTACCTACCAGCCAACTACGAGCCCGGGAAGAAGTACCCGACCGTGGTCTACATCTACGAGAAGCTGTCGCAGGGGCTGCACCAGTACGCGGTGCCCAACGAGACGCGCGCCTTCAACCCCAGCATCTACACGTCGCGCGGCTACGCGGTGCTCCAGCCCGACATCGTCTACAAGATCAACGATCCGGGGATGTCGTCGGTCTGGTGCGTGGTGCCCGCCGTGAAGGCCGCCATCGCCACCGGGATCGTCGATCCCGACAAGGTGGGGCTGCACGGGCATTCGTGGGGCGGCTACCAGTCCTCCTTCCTGGCCACGCAGACCGGGACGCTGTTCAAGGGGATCGTGACGGGTGCGCCGCTCACCGACATGGTGAGCATGTACGCCTCGGTGTACTGGAACACGGGGACGGCCGACATGGCGATCTTCGAGAGCTCGCAGGGGCGCTTCAAGGGGAACGTCACCGAGAACGCGGAGGCATACATCCGCAACTCACCGGCCTTCCACGCCGACAAGGTGCAGACGAAGGTGATGATCCTGCACAACGAGAAGGACGGGGCGGTGGACTTCAACCAGGGGATCACCTGGTTCAACCACCTGCGCGAGCTGGACAAGGACGTGATCATGCTGCAGTACGTGGGGGAGAACCACGGTTTGCAGCTGCCGAAGAACCAGAAGGACTACACCATTCGCATGCAGGAGTACTTCGACCACTACCTCACCGGGGCGCCAGCGCCCGACTGGCTGCGCAACGGCGTGCCGCGGCTCAAGATGGAGGAGCACCTGAAGAGCCGGCAGCCGAAGCCCAAGGTGGCCTCGTGATGCGGTGGTGATGGAGATGTGAAGGAGTCGTGACGGCGGCGGCGCCACGCGGGCCGCCGGCCGCACCCGCTGGGGATGGTTGGGGCCGCCGCGTGCACCGCATGCGGCGGCCCTTGGCTTTCCATCCCCGTTTCGTGGCGCTCCGTCCCCGCCGTGAATCTCCGCTCATGCCGCCGACGTCTGACTGGATACGACGCCGGCGCACGCATGGTGACGTGCGACGGCTCTTCCCCCATATGGAGGTACCGCCATGCGCCCCGCACGCCTGCTGCTCCTGAGCGCGCTCGCCCTTCCCGTGGCCGCTGCGCCTGCCCACGCCGACCAGGTCGTTGCCGCCATCGCGCGCGTTCCCGCGTATCCGTCGCTCCGTCCCGTCGCCGACACGCTGAAGCTGCAGAAGCTCCTGGCACAAGCCGACGAGGCGAGCGTGACCGGGCGCGGCGGCCACGCCCGCAAGCTCTATCGCTCGCTCGTGCAGGAGCACCGCGCCGCCAACCTGTATGCCGGCACCGCGCTGTGGCGCCTGGCGGGCGTGCAGCTCTTCGACGGCAAGACGTACGACGCCGTGATCACGCTGGAGGAGACGGCGCAGGAAGCGGGGCGCTTCGGCGATCCGACGCTGGAAATGCGGGCCTCCTTCGAGGCGGCGGTGCTCTGGCAGAAGCTCAAGCGTCCCGAGGACGCGCGCCGCAACCTCGATCGCGTGCGTTGCCTGCTGCAGTCCCCGGCCGTGGCCGCCGAGATCAAGGCGGACGTCGAGCGCCGCATCGTGGAGTGATCGACTGCCCCGCTGCGGGGAGCGCCGTCGCGAGACGCGCTCCCCGCGGTGCGGGGGAGGCGGAACCCTGCGGGGGTGAACGGCGCGGTGCCCCGTGCGGCCATCGGCACGACCGCCTCGACTCCACGCAGGCGCAACCCTTTCGCGACCACTGGCATCCAACGCCCGGTGGACGAGCAGGACGACTCGCGACAGGGGGATGCGCCGATGGGAACGACATGGCATGACGTGAGGGTGGCGCTGCGCCGCCTGCGCGCCGATCGTGGCTTTACCTCGGTCGCGCTGGCGACGCTGTCGCTGGGGATCGGCGCCTCGGTGGCCATCTTCACCGTGGTCAACGCGGTGATGCTGCGTCCGCTCCCCTACCCGGAGCCCGATCGCCTGGTGCAGCTGGCGCCGGGGCAGAACGCCAACATCACCCTTGCCGACGCGTTAGGCGCCGGCACGCCCGCGGTGGAGTCTTCCACCGGGATCGCGGTGTGGGACCTGACCCTCAGTGGCGACGGCCCCGCGGTCTCGCTGCCCGCGATGGTGGTGGATGCCGGCTACTTCCGCGTCTTTCGCGTCGTGCCGGCACTGGGTGAGCTGTTTGGCGCCGAGGCGCGCGATCCCGCTCGGTCTGATGTAGTGCTGCTGAGCCACGCCCTGTGGCAGGGGCGGTACGGAGGCGATCCCTCGGTGGTGGGACGCCGCATTCGCCTGGAGGGATACAGCCAGGTGGAGCGCACGGTGGTGGGGATCATGCCGCGCGACTTCGCGGCACCGTACGCGCCGCGCGATCGGGCGCCGGCGTTCTGGGTGCCGCTCGCCCTGCCGTCGGGGCGTACCCTGGCCACCGACAGCACCTGGTACGTGAACAACGTGGTGGCGCGCCTGCGCGCGGGGGCCACCGTCGAGCAGGCGGCGGCGCAGGTGCGGGCCGTCGTGCAGCGCCTGCGCGCCGACTTTCCGGGTCTCGTGGACGCCGACGCGGTGCGGGCCGCCACCGTGATGGGGCTGCTCGACTCGTTGGTGGGGAACGTGGAGACGCCGTTGCGCCTCCTGCTGGCGACCGTTGGGCTTGTCCTCCTCCTGGCATGCGCCAACCTGGCCAACCTCCTCCTGGCGCGCGGTGAGCGGCGCCGGCAGGAGATCGCGGTGCGCACCGCGCTGGGCGCCGGTCGCGGCCGCCTGGTGCGCGAGCAGCTGGCCGAGTCGCTGCTGCTTGCCCTCGGTGGAGGGGGGCTGGGCGTGGCCCTCGCCCAGGGGATCCTGGCGGTGTTGCGCGTGAGCGAGCGTTCGGGGCTGCCGCGCACCGATGGCGCCGGGCTCGACGGCCGCGTGCTGGCCTTTGCGCTCGTCGTGTCGCTGCTGTCGGTCGTTGGCTTTGCCCTGCTGCCGGCACTACGCTCCACGCGCGAGGCGCTCCGGCCCGCCCTGGGAGCCGGCTCGCGCACCGTGGGGCGCAGCCGCGGGGCGAGGCAGCTGGGTGGGGTGCTCATCGCGGTGGAAGTCGCGCTCACGCTGGTGGTGGTGAGCGGCGCGGGGCTCCTCCTCGCCTCGCTGCGCGCCGTGCGATCGGTGGACCCGGGGATGGCAACGGCCCAGGTGCTCGCGGTGGAACTCTCGCCCCCCGACTCGCGCGACGGGCGCGAGCGCTCACCGCGCTACTACGAGACCGTGCTCGAGCGACTGCGCGTCATTCCCGGCGTGCAGGAGGCCGGCGCCATTCACCTGTTGCCCTTTACCGAGAACAACTGGGCCTTTCCGTACCTGGCCGAGGGACACCAGCCTCCTGCAGCCGGCCCGTTGCCGTCGGCCAACTTCCGGGTGGTGACGCCGGGGTACTTCCGCACCGTGGGCATTCCGCTGCGCGACGGGCGTGACGTGGCCTCCAGCGATCACGAGCAGGGCGAGCGAGTGGTCCTCGTGAACCAGGCACTGGCGGCGTCGCTGTGGCCCAACGACCGCGCAGTGGGCAAGACGATCCAGCTGTTCGGCAACCAGCCACTGCGCGTGATCGGCGTCGTGGGTGACGTGCGCCAGCACTCCGTGGAACGCGCGCCGCGTCCGGAGATGTACGTCCCCCTGCCGCAGTTTCGCGTGGTGGCGATGAATGTCATGCTCAGGACCGCGATGGAACCGCGCCGCCTGATCCCCAGCGTACGGCAGGCGATCCTGGCCGCCGAGGAGGACGTTCCGATTCGCGACGTGCGTCCGCTGTCGGAGGTGCTGGAGAGGTCGCTCTCACAACGCGCCTTCTTTGCGGGCGTCCTGACCTTCTTTGGCACCCTCGCGCTCCTGCTCGGGGCGGTGGGGGTGTACGGGGTGATGGCCTGCGCCGTCGGCGGACGACGGCACGAGTTCGGCGTGCGCATGGCGCTTGGGGCCACCGCGTCCCGCGTGGTGCGGAGTGCCATGACGGGCGGGGCGATCCCCCTGGCCATCGGCGTGGTGGCCGGGGCGTTAGGCGTGCTGGCCAGTACGCGGCTGCTGGCGTCGCTCCTCTACCAGGTCTCGCCCACCGATCCGGGGACGCTGGCGGCGGCCGGGGGGGTACTGCTGCTGGTGGCGCTGCTCGCCATCTGGATCCCGGCGCGGCGCGCCGCGAGCGTATCACCCACGCAGGCGCTGCGCAGCGAGTAGCGGCCGGCGGGTCGACTCGACCGTCGCGTCAGTCGCCGCCGTAGCGCTCGGTGCGGATGGCGCGGGCGCCGATCCCCGCCGCCAGCAGCAAGTCCGCCGCCGTTCCGACGAATCGGTTGCCGCCGCAGATGAAGACCAGTGCCGGCGGTGCGCCGAGCGTGGCGAGCGCGGCGTCGAGCACCTGGCGGTCGATGCGGCGCCCGACGTCGTCGGCACGCCGAGGCTGGTCGCGCGTGAGACAGAAGCGGACGGTGAAGCCGTCCTGCGCCTGCTCGCTGGCCAGGAGCGCCTCGCGATGTATCACTTCGTCCCATGTGCGCGACGAGTAGACGAGCGTCATTGGGGCGCTGCTCGCTCGTGCGGCACGGTGACGGATCATGGAGAGGAACGGCGCCACCCCCGAGCCGCCCGCGAGCAGGAGCACGGGCCCAGCGTCGCTGTCCCGGAGGACGAAGTGCTCGGCAAAGGGGCCTCGCAGCTCCACCGCGTCGCCGACGGCGGCGACGTCGTGAAACCACCCCGACACCTCGCCCTCGTCCAGGTGCTCCACGGCGAGTTCCAGCGTCGGCGCGTCGCCCGGCGGCGAGGCGATGGAGTAGGCGCGGTGCGCCCGATAACCGTCCGGTGCCGTCAGCTGCACGTCCACGTGCTGGCCGGGCAGGAAGGGGCGCCACACGTCCGGTTGCAGGCGCACGCCGAGGACGCGCGGTGTCAGCCGTTCCAGCGCGACGATCGTCGCGGGGCGCCACGACTCGGCTGCGGTCCCCGCCAGCGCGCGTTGCGACGCGTCAATCATTCGTGAATCGCTGCTCGCGCCACGGATCGCCGTACATGTGATACCCACGCAGCTCCCAGAAACCCGCCTCGTCGCGCGGCGTGAACTGGAGCGCGGAGAGCCACTTGGCCGACTTCCAGAAATACAGGTGTGGAACCACCAGGCGCGCGGGGCCGCCATGGTCTGCCTCGAGCGGCTGGCCGCCGAAGCGGTGCGCGACCATCGCCTTCCCCTCGAGCAGGTCGGCGGCCGGGACATTGGTGGAGTAGCCGTCGTACGAGTGGGCCAGGACGAAGCCCGTGGGCGCGACAAGGCCGGCGTCGGCCAGCAGGTCGTCCACCAGCACCCCTTCCCATTCCGTATCCAGCTTGGACCAGGTGGTGACGCAGTGGATGTCGCGCGTGTATCGCGTCTGCGGGAGCGCGAGGAACTCTGCCCACGTCCACGCCTTGGCAGGGCGGGGGCCGACGCGCAGGGTGAGGCGCCAGGTCTCCAGGTTCACGCGCGGCGTTGGCCCGGCGGAGAGGACGGGAAAGTCGGGGACCAGGTGCTGGCCTGGCGGAACGCGATCCGCGTGGTCGGCGGGAGGATGACGGCGGGTAAAGCCGCGGGTGAACATGGTGGGCAGCTGCAGCGGAGAGAGGGAGACAGCGCACGATAAGCGACGCGTGGGTCGCGACGCGCGCCAGATGAAGTAGGAATGCCCGGGGGCGCCGACTGCGGGCGTGCGGCCGTGCCGCGAGCGCACTGGCTGGCGTCCCGACTGCAATAATCCCGATCACCCAACTATCGTTCGCGCACAAGACCGGGGTGCCGGCGACGCCTGTGATCGTCGGCTGAGAGAGTCCCGTAGAACCTGATCCGGTTCGTACCGGCGTAGGGAGTCAAGATGAGACCGAGCCTGCCTCGGGCGCGCGCGTCGCGCCCCACGGTGAGCGTGCGCACCCGCGCGGCCACCACGTCGTTGTTCACCGTCCTGCGGCGCACCTCGTCGCTGCAGATCACCTCCCGGAGCGCTGCCGCGCGGCACATCGCGGCGCTCGTCATCGCCTTACCGCTGTCGGCCCGACCGGCCGCCTCGCAGGCCGCCGACAGCACGCGCGCCACGGCCGACTCGGCGCGTCGTATCGAACAGGTGCTGGTCACGGCGATTCGGGCCGACGAGCGTGCCCCCATCTCGCAGAAGACCATCACCGCGCCGGCCATTCGCCAGCGTCAGTTCGGGCAGGACGTCCCCCTCCTGCTGGTGGGTGCCATTCCCTCGCTCACGGCGCACACCGAGACCGGGACCAACTGGGGGTACGGCTACCTGCGATTGCGCGGCATGGACCAGACGCGCATCAACATCACGATCGACGGGATCCCGCTCAACGACATGGAGGACCAGGTCCTCTACTTCGCCAACTTCGCCGACCTGATGTCGAGCGTGCAGTCGGTGCAGGTGCAGCGCGGGGTGGGGACGAGCAGTGCCGGCACTGCATCGTTTGCCGGGTCGGTGAACTTCGAGACGATGCCGGTGGCCCGTCGCGCGCCCGGCGCCGACCTGCAGCTGCAGGTGGGCTCGTTCGGGGCACGGCGCGTGAGCGCGTCGGCGGCCAGCGGGCTTGCCGGGCCCGGCGGCCGGCTCGCGGTGCAGGGGCGCTTAGGCATCCTCCAGACGAACGGCTACCGTCGCCACAGCGGCGTTGCCGGTGGCTCG
>CAZVDJ010000227.1:0-6837 GCA_964626245.1 uncultured Gemmatimonadaceae bacterium | reverse complement strand
TGCCGAGGTGGCCAGCCACATCCCGCAGACGGGGGGCTTCTACGCCTTTCTGCGCGAGGGGTGGGGACGGCTGTACGCCTTCCTCTTCGGCTGGGGGCAGCTCACCATCGTGCGCGCCGCCGCGTTAGGCGCCATCGCCATCACCTTCGCCGAGTACTTCATGCGGGTGATCGGCTTCGACCCCACGGTGGCGCCGTATGACCAGTACGCGCGCTACGTGGCGGCCGGAGCCATCGCCCTCACCGCCAGCTTCAACATCTTCGGCGTGCGCTACGGTACCGCGGTCACCAACCTCACCACGATCGCCAAGTTCGGCGGCCTGGCGTTCATCGTCATGGTGGCCTTGTTCCTGGGGCTCCCCAAGACGGGCGGGCACTTCACGCCGATGGTTCCCGAGGGGTCATTCGTGATGGGGAGCGCGGGACTGGCGCTCGTGTCGGTGCTGTGGGCGTACGACGGATGGGGTGACCTGAGCTACGTGGCGGGCGAGGTCAAGGACCCGCAACGGAACCTGCCGCGCGCGCTCATCGGCGGCACGCTCGCCGTGATCACGATCTACTGCCTGGCCAACGTCGCCTACCTGTCGGTGCTTTCGGTGGACGAGATCCGCGCATCCAAGCTGGTCGCCGCCGACGTGGCCGAGCGAGTGCTGGGGCGGCCCGGGGTCGTCTTCGTCTCGGTCACGGTGATGCTCTCGACGTTTGGCACGCTGAGCGCGGTCCTCCTCACCTCGCCGCGCGTCCTGTTCGCCATGGCCGACGACGGGATGCTCTTCCGGCCGGTGGCGGCGGTGCACCCGCGCTTCCAGACGCCGTACGTCGCCATCGCGCTGGTGGCCTTGCTGGGACTCGTCTACGTCCTCTTCCTGACCTTCGAGAAGCTGGCCGACACGTTCGTGATCGCCATGCTTCCGTTCTACGGGCTCAGCGTGGCGGCGGTGTACCGGCTGCGGGCCACCCCGGGCTACGTCCCGAAGTTCCGCACCCCCGGCTATCCCGTGGTTCCGCTCGTCTTCCTGGCCTCGGTGGTGATCCTGCTGGGGAACGCGCTGGCGGACGAGTCGAGCCGGGCGTGGACGGCTGGGATCTATGCCGTCCTTCTGGCGGGGATTCCGGTCTTCTTTCTCTTCGTCCCCCGCCGCCCGGAGCGGTAGGGGGACGGAGGCTGGGGACGGAGCGGAGGCTGGGGACGGAGGCCAGGGACGGACCCAAGGGCGGGAGGCTGGGGACGGAGGCCAGGGACGGACCTCAGGGTGGCGTCGCCGGGGACGGAGGCTGGGGACGGAGGCCAGGGACGGACCTAAGGGCGGTTACGCTGGGGACGGAGGCCAGGGACGGACCCCACCGCGTCACCCCACCGCATCAATTTGCCTGCCGACATCACCCACCGGCCTGTCCGAAGAACCGGGTGACGGCCCGGTTACATTTGTCGCTTACGTCACCTGCCCGGATGGGCGTAGGTTACCGGCGGCGCGGCTGAGACCTTGGCCGCCGCCCGGCCAACGCGCCCACTTCGACGACGCACCGTGTCGCCGCTGGACGCGACGCCGCGCCGGCTGACGCGTGATCTCACGACCCCGCCGCGCGATCCGATGGATGCAGTTGACGCGTAGTGCAGTCGAACCCCCTACCCCTACAACCCACATGCGACTTTCTCGTCTACTGGCCGCACTCGGTGCCACGCTGCTCGTGGCAGCGAGTGCGATCTGGACGCGCGCGGAAGCCCAGGGCGTCACGACGGGGGCCTTGCGAGGCCTGGTGTCGGACTCCGCGGGCAACCCGCTCGCCGATGTGCAGATCCGCGTGACCAACAAGTCCACCGGCTACTCGACCGGGACACTCACCCGCGCCAACGGGTCCTACTTCATCCAGGGGCTCGAGGTCGGGCTCTACTCCGTGCAGGCACGCCGCATCGGCTTCGAGGCGCGCACGCAGGACAACGTCCCCATCGCGCTGAGCCAGACTGCGGTCGCCGACTTCCGCCTGACGAACCAGGTGGCACAGCTGGCGGCGGTGCGCGTGACCGGCTCGGTCACCGCCGCCGAGACCTTCTCGGCGTCGAACACCGGGACCAAGACCGTCATCTCCGGTGAGCAGATCAACAAGATCCCGACGCTGACGCGCAACCTCACGGACCTCATTCGCGTCGCGCCACAGGTCTCCGCGTCGGGGCCGGGCTTCTCGGCGGGCGGCATGTCGAACCGCATGAACAACGTGCAGATCGACGGCGCCACCGAGCGTGACGTCTTCGGACTTGGCTCCACCGGCTCGCCCGGAGCGCAGGTGAACCAGAAGCCCGTCTCGCTCGAGGCGGTGAAGGAGTTCCAGGTGGTGCTCGCGCCGTTCGACGTGCGCCAGGGGAACTTCGGCGGCCTGCTGGTCAACGCCGTGACCAAGAACGGCACCAACAAGCTGGAAGGCTCGGCCTTCTACTTCTATCGCGACCAGGACTACAGCGCCGACACCTCCGTGACGCGCGCCACGCCGTTCGACCGCACGCAGTACGGCTTCACCCTCGGCGGCCCGATCATCAAGGACAAGCTGCACTTCTTCGTGGCGCCCGAATTCCAGAAGGAGAACTCGCCGTTCACCGGGCCGTACCTCGGCCAGCCAAGCGACCAGGTGCCGGTCTTCCCGATCAGCGACGCCGACCGCACGCGCTTCGAGCAGATCATGGGGCAGCTGGGCGAGACGAACCTGGGTACCGCCGGCTTCGTGAACTCGCCCAACCCGCTGGGCAACTTCTTCGGGCGCCTGGACTGGCGCCTGAGCGACCAGCACCGCGCCGTCTTCCGCCTGAACTACGCCGACGCCGAGAGCCCGCGCACCCAGCAGGCGCGCGTGGCCAACCGCGTGGTGTATACCGGACAGTTCCACGACTTCACCTCGGAGAAGATCGCGCCGGTCTTCCAGTTCTACTCGAACTTCTCCAACGGGACGTTCAACGAGTTCTTCGCCGGCTACAACCGCGTGCGCGACCGTCGTACCCCGCGCACCAACTTCCCCCAGGTGTCCGTGACGGTTCCGCTGGTCACGGGGGGCAACGCCACGGTCTTTGCCGGCGCCGACCAGTTCTCGCAGGGGAACGAGGTCGACATGGACACGTACGAGATCACGAACAACTTCACGATCCCGCGCGGCAACCACACCATCACCATCGGGACGCGCAACGAGTACGTGAAGGTCCGCAACCAGTTCACGCAGTCCTCGCTTGGCGTGTGGCAGTTCCGCAACCTGGACTCGCTGGCCGCCGGGAACGCCAACGGCTTCCGCAAGGCGATCATCCTGAGCCAGGGCGGCAACACGCTGTTTGACCAGTTCCAGAGCGCCTTCTACGCGCAGGACCAGTGGCAGGCGACGCCGCGCTTCGCGCTCACCTACGGGTTGCGCGCCGACCTGATCAACTTCCCCAAGTCGATCGAGACCAACTCGCAGATCCAGGCGGCCTATGGGCGCAACACGGCCGACATCCCGTCCACCAAGGTGCAGTGGTCGCCGCGCGTGGGCTTCAACTGGAACATCACCGGCAACGACGTGAACCAGCTGCGCGGCGGCATGGGGCTCTTCGTGGGGCCGCCGGCCGGCGTCTGGCTGGCCAACGCCTACGCGAACAGCGGCAACATCATCACCTTCCTCAACTGCGGCGCCGGCTTCGGCAACGCGTCGGGGCAGGCTCCGGCCTTCAACAAGGATCCGAGCACGATCAACGCCTGCCGCACGGGCAACGCGGTGCGCCCGGTGGGTGACGTGAACCTGATCCAGAAGGACTTCAAGTTCCCGCAGCCATTCCGTGCCACGCTGGCCTATGACCGCCAGCTGCCGTGGGACCTGGTGGCGTCGGTCGAGGGGCTCTACTCGCGCACCTTCAACCAGCTCTTCTTCACCAACATCAACATCGACCGCGCGCGCGGCACCGACAAGTTCGGCCGCGTCCTCTTCGCCGACACCATCCGCGCCGCCACCGGCGTTGCGGTCCCGGTGATCCCGGCGGGGGTGCGCACCAACGGCGGCACCGGCGTCTTCTCCACCGCCATCGACCTGTCGAACCAGAACAAGGACTACGCCTACAACCTCACGGCGTCGCTGCGCAAGCGCTATTCCAACAACTGGGAGGCGTTCGCCGCGTACACCTACGGGCGCGCCAGCGACGTGGCCTCGTTCACCTCGTCCACGCACATCTCCAACTGGCAGTTTGGCCGCACCCTGGCCACCGACCAGTTCGTCGCGGGCGATCCGACCGTCTCGCTATTCGACCAGCGGCACAAGCTGGTGGCCAGCGGCACCTACACCCTCAACTGGCTGCGCCGCTTCAGCACCGACTTCACCCTGTTCTACTCGGGGACCTCGGGGGCGCCGCACGACTACATCTACGCAGCGGGCCCGTCGGGCGGCTCGGGTGACCTCAATGGTGATGGCCGCCAGGGGAACGACCTGATCTACGTCCCCAGGAGCGCCACCGACCCCACCGAGATCCAGTTCCGCGACATCACCAGCGGGAGCACGGTGCGCCTGTCGGCCGCGCAGCAGGCGGCCAACCTGGAGCAGTTCATCAAGGACTCGGAGTGCCTGTCGGCCAATCGCGGCCAGATCCTCAACCGCAACTTCTGCCGCCTGCCGTTCCTCAACCGCGTCGACTTCTCGGTGCGCCAGGGGATCGACTACTTCGGGTCGCGCCGCCTGTCGGTGCAGCTCGACATCTTCAACTTCGGCAACCTGCTCAACGACAAGTGGGGGAAGGAGAGCGTCTCGCCCCGCTCGACCAACAGCAACGTGCCGCTCCTCACGCACGTCGGGCAGACCTCCAACGACCCCAAGACGGCGGTGCCGATCGTGCAGTTCGACAACATCCGCAACAACATCGAGTACGAGCCGGGAACCTTCGTCGCCAACTTCTGGCGCACGCAGCTCTCCTTCCGCATCTCGTTCTAGCGAACGAGGGCGGGACGGCAACATCTCGATGCTGCACCACGCCGGGGGTCGGATCGCGAGATCCGGCCCCCGGTTTTCCATTCAACGTCCGGGTTTCGCCATGCGCCGCACCCCGATCGGCGCGCTCGCCGTCGCCGCATTGCTCGGCTGCGCCGGCGCCCCGCGCCCCACCACCGATGCAGCTGGCGGCGCCGACGCCGGAGATGGGCGTCGTGCCATCGTCCTCTCCATCGACAGCTTCAACGAACGGCGCGTGACGTCCACGATCGATGGCGCGCGCATCCCGGCCATCCGGCGACTCTTTGCCGAGGGACAGTGCGCCCCGTCGGCGATCCCGGCCTTTCCCAGCGTGACCGCCGCCGGACACGCGGCCATCTGGACGGGCGCGTACGGCAACGAGAGCGGCATCCCCGCCAACTGGCACCTGTTGCTCCCGTCGTCGCGGTTCGACATCACACGGACGGCGAACGGCTTTCGCTCGGACGGGCTGCGCGCCGAGCCGCTCTGGATCCGCGTGGCGGCCGCCGGCCGGCGCGCCTACGGCCACCACGTGACGCAGGCGCCGCAGCCTCCCGGGTATCCCGTGGATGACGGCGAGCCCGCCGATACTTTCAGCGCCCAGCGCCAACGGGCCGAGCGCGCGCTCTCCGGCGCGCCGCTCTCCGTGGTCAACGGCTACAACCGGTTGCTCCTCGCCATGCAGATGGTCACGGAGAACGACACGCAGCGAATCGCTCCCGCGGCGTGGGCGCACGTCGAGACCGAGCCGGGAGAGGAGCGCTTGGCCTATCGCCTCGCGCTCGACACGACGGACGCCGAGATGCGCACGTTCACGCGCGGGCGCGGCTTGCACCTGTTGTTGCGCCTGTGGCCGGCCGCAGACTCCGGCTACCTGCTGGCGTCCTACGACCCGGGGCGCGAGCCCGCGGTACGCGTACGCTCCGTGCTCGAGGACACCACCCCCATTCGCGGACGCGCGCTGGCGCGGCACTTCTCCGCGCCGGTGATCTTCCGGCTTGGCGACGGGCGACGCGCATCGACCCGGCTGCGCCTCTTCAGGCTGTCGCCCCGCGACCGGTCGTTCGCCCTCCTGGTGCCCGGGCTGCAGCTGGCGGAGTCCAACCGCCCGTCGCTCACCGCCGCCTACGACTCGGTGGCGCCGGGGTGGGTGGGGAACTCGGCGGCGTGGCTCTGGGAAGAGGGGCGCCTGGGCCCCACCCTCGAGCGTGGTGGTGACGGCACGGCGGAACGCCGCCTGCTGGAGAGCGCGGAACTGCTGACGCTCGGCTTCATGACCGGCGCTGCGTGGGGATGGGAGGCCTTCCGCCCGCACGTGATGGCCGACTACTTCCCGCTGGGTGACGACACCGACCACACGCTGTGGGGGCTGCTCGAGCCGCGGGCGCCAACGCACGATGCGGAGGTCGCCCGCCGCGCTGCGCAGCTACGCGAACAGCTGTGGGAACTGGTCGACCTGCGGCTGGACGCGCTGATGCAGCTGGCGGAGCGGAGCCCGGGGACGCGGCTCTTCGTGACGGGAGACCACGGCATGCGCGCCATCTGGCGCTGGTTTCATCCCAACACCGCGCTGCGGGACGCGGGGCTACTCGCCACCGACGCGTCGGGTCGCGTGGACCTCTCGCGTACGCGCGCCTACTCGCCCAACGGCTACTGGATCAACGTGAATCGGATCGGACGGCGTGGCGGCATCGTGCCGCGCGACTCGGTGGGGGCCGTGATTGCCGCGGTGCGCTCGGCACTGCACGCCGTGCACGATGCGTCGGGGCGCGCGGTGGTCACGCAATCCTTCGATGCGCGCGAGTCGGCCTCCGCGGCGCTGGGGATGGGGGGAGCGGCGGGCGGCGACGTGTACTACGAGGTGGCCGAGGGGTACGCGTGGACGCGTAAC
>CAZVDJ010000226.1:0-6843 GCA_964626245.1 uncultured Gemmatimonadaceae bacterium | reverse complement strand
AGGAGGCGGCGGGCTTTGTCGAGGCTGACGTTGTCGGGCCAACTGTTGAGAGGGGCGAAGCGCTGGGCGCCCGATCCGGCGCCGCCGCGGCCATCGGCGATGCGATAGGTGCCGGCGCTGTGCCAGGCCATGCGGATGAAGAGCGGGCCGTAGTGGCCGTAGTCGGCGGGCCACCAGTCCTGCGAGTCGGTCATGAGCGCGTGGAGGTCCTGCACCACCGCGTTGAGGTCGAGCGACCGGAAGGCCTCCGCGTAATCGAAGTCGGCGCCCATGGGGTCGCCGGCGGGCGGGTTCTGGTGGAGGATTCCGAGGTTGAGCTGGTTGGGCCACCAGTCGCGGTTGGTCTTGATCCCCGACGTCGTGGCCGTGTGGGCTCCGTGCATGACGGGGCACTTCCCGCCGTTCGTGCCAGCCTTTCCGTCCATCGTGCTCTCCAATCGTGAAGCGCGTTGAGATGACCATGATGGTCGATGACCGCGGCCCGCCGGACTGCATCGCGGGCCTGCGGCATAGCGCGGGAAAGATACGTCCGGTTCCCGCGGTGCGCGGGTGAGAGGCGCACGGTCTCGCGCGGGTCGAGGGCGCGACGTAGTGTCGTGTGTCCCGGCCCCCGGAGGATTCGATGCCGCGCGCGCTGTCCGTCGTGCTTGCCCTGGTCGTCGCCGCATGCTCTGCGGCCGAGCGCCCCGCACCAGGCGACGGCCGCCTGTCGGTGGAGGGCGGATCGATCTTCTACCGGGTGGTCGGGACGGGGAGCGGCGTCCCGGTCGTGCTGCTGCATGGCGGGCCGGGCTACACCGCGCATTACCTGGAGCCGCTCACCGCGCTGGGCGACGACCGTCCGGTGATCCTGTACGACCAGTTGGGGTCTGGACGGTCCGACCACGTGACCGATACTTCGCTCCTTCGCATCGATCGGTTCGTGCGCGAGCTGGACTCGCTGCGGCGCGCGCTGCGCCTGGACCGCATTCACCTGTACGGCCATTCGTGGGGGACGATGCTCGCGCTGGAGTACCTGGCCACCAGGCCGGCCGGGATCGTGTCGGTGGTGCTGGCGAGCCCGGTGATCACCACCGCGTCATGGGCCGATGATGGCAAGGTGCTGCTGGCCACGATGCCCGACTCGGTCCAGCAGGTGATCGCGACGCATGAGGCGGCGGGGACGACGGCGTCCAGGGAATACGAGGCCGCCTCGATGGCGTTCATGATGCGCTACGTCTTTGGCGCGGAGCCACCGTTCCCGCCCGAGGTGGACAGCGCGATGGCGGGATACAACCCGCTCGTCTACAACACGATGTGGGGCCCCAGCGAGTTCTCGCCGACGGGGAACCTGCGCACCTTCGACCGATCGGCGACGCTGGCCGGGCTCACGATGCCGGTGCTCTTCACCGCCGGGCGCAATGACGAGGCACGCCCCGAGACGGTGGAGCGTTTCGCGAAGACGGTGGCGAACGCCGAGGTGAAGATCTTCGAGAAGAGCGCGCACATGACGATGCTCACGGAACGCGAGGCGTACGTGGCGGCGGTGCGGGACTTCCTGCGCCGGCAGGAGCGGTAGGAGCGGTGAGGTCGAGCCCCGGCGCCGGAAGCGATGGGATCGGCGGGACGGCGGACGGCGCCCCGTTCGCGGGCGCGTGTGTCGCGGACTATCATCTCCGCATGATGCTCAACGACCCATCACGCACCGTCGTGCCGGCAGCGCGCCGCCTTGCGCGCATCGTCGTGCGAGCGGTCGGCTGCGCGGTGATCCCCGTGGCCGCCGCCCTCGCCCAACCCACCCGCGACTACGCCAAGGCCCCGCCACTCCCCGACCTGTCGGGGAAGGTCGCGTTGATCACCGGCTCCACCGACGGCCTGGGGCGCGACGTGGCCCGCCGGCTTGCGGCTGCCGGGGCGCTCGTCCTGGTCACCGGGCGCAGCCAGGCGCGTGGCGACTCGCTGGTGGCGGAGATCTCGGCGAGCGGGAAGGGGAGCGCGCGCTTCTATCGCGCCGACCTGGCCTCGCTGGACGAGGTGCGCCGACTGGCCGACGAGGTGCTGCGCGACAATCGCCGTCTTGACCTGCTGGTGAACAACGCCGGCGTGGGACTGGTCTTCGACTCCACGCGGAAGTTCAGCGCCGAGGGGCACGAGCTGCACTTTGCCGTGAACTACCTGGCGCACTACCTCCTGACCCAGCGGCTGCTGCCGCGACTGGTGGCCAGCGCCCCGTCGCGCATCATCAATGTCTCGTCAGGCTCGCAGGCCCCCATCGACTTCGACGACGTGATGATGGCCAGGGGCTACACCGGCGGTCGCGGCTATGCGCAGAGCAAGCTGGCGCAGGTGATGATGACGATCGACATGGCGCCGGCGCTCGAGCGGCAGGGAGTGCTGACCTATTCGTTGCACCCGGCGACGACGATGGCGACGACGATGGCGCGCGCGCTCAACGTCACGCCGCGCTCGACGATCGCGGAGGGGGTGGAGTCGGTGGTGAACGCCATCGTGACCACGGAGCCGACCGGGACCTACTTCAACCAGCTCCGCCCCATGCGCGCGCATGCCCAGGCGTACGACGCGACGGCGCGCCAGCGGCTGCGCGAGCAGAGCGACCGGCTGGTGGCAGGTCGCTGACGCGACGGGCGGTGCCCGGCCTCGCACGCCCCGAGATGATCCCTCCTCCGACCTCCACGGCCACCTTCGGCAGGTGATCACGCGGACGGCCAACTGTGCCGCTGTGCTGGCGGCGATGTCACTCGTCCTCGACAGTCGGGCGGCCGCCGCGCAGCCGCGCGCTGGCGGCGCGGTCCCCCAGCGCCGCTGGCAGGTGGTGGAGGAGCAGCGCTACGGAGCGTCGCCAGGAAGCGAGCTCGCCTCGCCGCAGACGATTGCGGTGGATGGTGCGGGGCGCTTGTATGTCGCCGACACGCGCCCAGCCGCGGTGAAGGTCTTCCTGCCAGACGGCAAGCTGTTGCGGACCATTGGCCGCCAGGGTGCGGGGCCCGGGGAATACCGCAACCCGTGGATCGCGGCGCGGGGGGGAGCGGTTGTCGTGCACGATCCGACGCTGTCCAGGACGTCGGTCTTCGACACCAGCGGACGGTTCGTGCGCGGATGGCAAACGTTCTGCTGCCACCAGAACGAGATCGCGATCGATCGTGCGCAGCGCGTGGTGGTGCCGGCAGTTGTTGACGCAGCGCCGGCGCGATCGGCAGGCGCCGAGCCGGGACCGGCGTACGTGCGCTACTCGATCGTCGACGGTTCACCCAGGGACACGATTCGGATTCGCGGTGATGTGTCGGAGCGGCTGTGGACGGTGGAGCGGAAGGGGACCGACGGGAAGCCCGGCCAGGGGACGACGTCGATGGTGATCCCGTTCACGGCGCGGCAGCAGTTCGCCTGGCATCCGGATGGCGGCTACGTGAGCGGGTGGTCGGCGGCACCGCGGCTCTACCGCTCCGCCAACGGTTCGGATTCGGTGCCGCTGGCGTCGCTTCCCATCGCCTCGCGGCGGATCCCGGAGTCGATGCGGCGCGAGCAGGTGGACGGCGCGGTGGCCGCCTTTGCGCCGATGGTTGGTCCGGCGGCCGCCCGCGCCGCGGTTCGCCTGGCCGACGTCCCCTCCGTGGCGCCGGCCTTCACCCGACTCCTGGTGGATGAGGAGGGGAACGTGTGGGCGAGCCAACTGCTGGGTGCGCCGCCAGGTGCCACGATGTTTCGCGTGGTTGGGCCCGGCGGCGCCGACCTGGGGGAAGTCGTGGTCCCGGTGGTGGTGCCGGAGTGGGGAGGGGTGGCGTTCGCCCCGGGGAAGGTCTACGTGCGCACCGAGGACGCCGACGGCGCTCCCATCGTCGTCCGGATGCGCGTGCAGCGCTGACCGATGCGTGCCTTCGACGAGATCCGGTTCCGCGACGCCACCGAGGCCGACGTGCCCGCCATCGCCGCGCTGCAGAACGCCGTGGCCGGTGCACTCACCGCCCGGCACGGCCGCGGACACTGGTCCATGCTCACGTCGGAGCGCGGCGTCCTGCAGTCGCTTCGACACGCGCGCGTGCGCGTGGGGCGCTCGGGGCGGCAGCTGGTCACCGTGTTGCGGCTGGCGAAGAAGAAGCCGTGGGCGATTGACGTGGCGTACTTCACGCCGGTGAAGCTCCCCCTGTACCTGACGGGAATGGCGGTCTCGGTCGCGGAGCAGCGGCACGGACTGGGGCGGCAGGCGCTGGAGGACGCGCACCGCGTGGCGGCGGCCTGGCCTGCCGACGCGATCCGGCTCGATGCCTACGACGCGCCGGCGGGGGCCGGGGGCTTCTACGAGGCGTGCGGCTACGAGGCCCGTGGACGGACGACCTTCCGGGAAACGCCGCTGGCGTACTTCGAGCGGCTGTTGCGGCCGCCGGCGTCCTCCGGCCAGAAGGGCCGCAGGCCGCCTGCCTAACGCGGAGCCGGCCGCTACTCGTACGCGAGCGCGCGCGCGACGGATACCCGCGTGGCCCGGGCGGCCGGCCACGCGCAGGCCACGACGGATGTGACCAGCACCACGCCGAGCCACTGCGCCACGCTGGCGGCGTCGGGGGTCCAGTAGACCGGGACGCGCAGCATGATCCGGCTGAACGCCTCGGCGAGCGCGGCGCTCACGGGGACGGAGAGCGGGATCGCCGCACTCCACCCAAGGAGGGCGATGACGAGTCCCTCGCCCTCGATGGCCGTGATCAGCGTGGCGTGGCGTGCGCCGATGGCGCGCATGATCCCGATCTCGCGCGTGCGCTCGAGGACGGCGAGCCCCATGGTGGAGGCCAGCCCCATGCCGCCCACCACCAGCATCACCCATCCCATCACCACCAGGAACTGCACCACCATCAGGAGGTGATCCTCGGTGACTCGGCGCGATTCGTCCAGCAAGGTGGAGCTGGAGACGGGCATGCGGGCCGCTTCCAGCGCGGCGCGCACGCGCTGCACGAGCTCCACCTGCGACGCGTCGCTGGTGAGAGCGGTGGCCACCATCACCGAACCGCGCCGCCGGTCGCCGCGGGCATCCGCCACGGCTTCTGCCGAACTGTAGGCCGAGGAGCCGGGGCCGCCGTCGAAGGCGCCGGCAATGCGCCACGGTGCGCGGGTGCCGTTGATGTCGAGCTCGACGAGTGCCCCCGTGCGAAGCGCCGGGATCTCGCGCTGCAGCGCCCGGCTCACCACCAGCGCGCGCGCGCCGCGCGCCGGGAAGGGCGCATTGGTCCCGAGGTCCAGCGCCAGCAGCGCCGAGTTGGCCGGAGCCCCAACGATCGAGAATGAGGCGCCCTCGGCGCCTTCGACGTCGTCGCCGCCCACGGTGGCCCTGGCGCCGCTCCACGCCTCCGCGCCCGACACGCCGGCCACGCCGCGCACGATGGCAGCGATCGAATCCGGGTCGTGGAGTTCCGCCAGCCGCACGCTGAAGGTGTAGCGCTGGCTGCCGAAGATCACGTCCAGCGAGTCGCCCACCGCCCGGCGCAGGTTGCCCGCCGCGATGAAGACGCTGCCACCTCCCGCCAGGGTGAGCATCGTGAGGACGAGCCGCTGCCGGCGCCTGAAGGCATTGCGCACCGAGAGGACGAAGAGCCGCGACCACCCGCCGCCGCGGGCCAGCAGTGGCTCCTCCCGTGCCGCGCCATCGTGTGTCAGTCCTACGTCGCGCAGTGCGTCGGCGACCGATTGGCGCGCAGCGCGGCGCACCGGGAACCAGGCGGCGGCCAGCGGAAGCAGTAGTCCCACCAGCACGAGGAGTGCGACGCTCCACCACGGCGTGCCGAACGGGGTGACGTCGAAGTTGAGCAACTCGGCGCGAAAGGTGGCGTAGCGGCGCCCCAGCGCCAACGCGGCGGGGAGGGCGAGCGCGGTGGCGAGGACCCCCGTGAAGAGGGCGAAGGCGAGGTACATCGCCGTCAGCTGCTCGTGCCGGCCGCCCAGCACCTTCATCACGGCGATCTCGCGTCCCTGCGCGGCGAGCATGGCGGCCATCAGGTTGACGATGAGGAAGGCGCCGACGAGGAGAGCCATCAGGGCGAAGGCGCCCTGCGTCATCATGAGCGAGTCCATCTGCGCGGCGTGCACATGCTCACCGGGCTCGGGGACGTCGACCCCTGCCACGGGGATCCCCGCGGCGCGCACCAGCTGCGCGGCCGCGGCTGCCACTCGGCGCACCTCTTCGCGCGTGGCGCCGCGATCCGACACCGTGAGCTGCAGTTCGTTTGGGGACGCATCGAGCCCCAGCTGCGCCAGGGTACGCGTGGTGGCCCAGGCGTAGACCAGGTGCTCCATCCACCCGGGGGCCAGCGAGACGTCGCGCACGAGCGCGGAGACGGGGACAAGCCGCGGTTCCGCGCCGGAATCGGCCACGGCAACCGAGTCGCCCAGGAAGGTCCCCGAGAAGCCGAGCGAGGAGCGCTCGATGGCCAGCGTTCCCTCGGCGGGGGGCCAGGCACCGCCGACGGCAGCGAGCGTTCCGATCGCCAGCGACTCCGGCGCGTCGGCCGCAAAGATCACCCCCGGGCGCCAGCGCCCCTGCACCAGGAGCGGGAGGAAGGTCGTGCGCCGCGCCTGCACCTGGCGAACGCCCGGGACCTGTCGAAGGCGCGCGAGGAGCGCCGAGTCGACCCGTGGACGCGCGGCAGCGTTGCCGGCCGCCGCCAGGCGCAACGTGGCGAAGGCGGGATTGGAGGCCAGGTAACCCTCGTGCGTGGTGCGCCTGATTAGCGCCCAGCAGGTGAGGATGGTGCCGGCGCCCGCCAGCGACGCGGCAATCGCCAGGGCGACGAGCACGGTGCGCGGCAGGTGCACCGTGAGGTCGCGCCCGACCTTGGCCCAGCGCGGCGCGATCATCGGGGGGCA
>CAZVDJ010000225.1:0-6844 GCA_964626245.1 uncultured Gemmatimonadaceae bacterium | reverse complement strand
CCCGGATCACCGCCGGTGCAGGCGCTTGTCCCCGCGCCGCGTCATCCAGCAGCTGGCGGTAGGCGGCGACGATGGCGGTGACCGGTTCATCCGGTACGTTGAAGAGGAGGCGATACGCGCGCACTCCCGCGTCCCATAGGTGGGGAACGAACTCCGAACCTTCCACTGGCCGCGAGTGCAGGAGCCGGTTGCGGCAGGCGGCGTCGGTGGCAACGGGAAATGTGTAGCCGGCGGGATCGGTGAGGTCGACGCGCGGGTGCAGCTGCACGCAGAGGTCGCGGCACGTGGTGGCGACGCGCTCGAAGGCCGCGGAGAGGACGCAGTGCTCGATCGTCATCCCCTCGGGGCGTCCGTACACGACGACCTCGAACCCTGCGCCGCCCCACGGTTCCACCAGTGCCGCGATCTCCGCGGCGGTGAGCTCGACCGACGCCGCCAGTCGCCGCACGCCCCGGGCAAGGAACTCCGCGGCGGTGTGGGCATTGAAGATGTTCAGGGCGTAGTCGCCGGCCACGTCGCGACCGCCAGCCGCAAGCTCGGTGGCGAGGCCGGCGTGACCGGTGAGCACCGGCAGCTGCAGCGCCAGCCACTTGTCCAGCGTGCGCCGCTCCTCGGGTCGAACGATGGTGGGGGTGCGCAGCCGCACCGTGACGCCCAGCGATTGCAGCTCCTCCGCCAACGACCGCAGGCGGCTGGCGGGAGGGACGGGATGGCGAAGGAACGGATCGACGACCACCTCGGTGGCCCCGGCGGCCGCCGCGCCACGCGCATCATCGAGCGTGAAGACCTCGGCAGAGAGGACGAACGCCGCCTCGCGAACGCCGCTCGCGACCGGTGCCTCGGCGACGGCGACGGCCGCCGACTCGCGCGTCTCCGCGCGAGGGACCGCGAGTTGCGAAAGCGCCGACTGGATGGCGGCGTCCCGCTCCGCGCGTGATGCGGCGCGGGCCCAGTCGCGGCGCAACATCAGCTCGTCCACGGCGCCCTGTCGCAGCCGGTTGAGTTCCGACACCGGAAGGAAGAGTCCTTCCGCCAGGCCGGTGATGTCGAGCGCACCCAGGACGAACGGCGTCTCGCCCAGGCGCCCGAGTTGCTCTCGAAGCTTTGGGTAGTCGAGGGCGCGCTGGGTCGCCGGGGCCAGTGGGACTTCACTGCGTAGCTCCACCTGCTCGTGGTCGACGGAGAAGACCGCCTTGAGTGGCGCGCCGGCCCCGCCGAACAGTCGGATGTCGAGACGCTGCTTCCGGCCACGAGCCGGGAGCGGAAGCGAGGCGAATGAGGCCCGGGCCTGCTCCAGGAGCGCGGCCTCGGCACTGCGCACCACGCGCCAGCCGGCGGGGACGCGTTCGCGGGTGACGATCGCCTGGCGCACGCGGCCGTTGCGTTCGCCGATCGTGCGCACCTGCGAGACGGCAAAACCCGTCGAGCGACCGGGCTCGCCCACCGGCGGCTCGAACCCCAGGCCGTCGCCCACCCGCACCGGATGCGACAGCTCGACCACGAGTTCCGCCCCCTCGCGATCGATCACGACCCCCAGCTCGTGCCCGCGATTGTCCGGCTGGGTGCGGGTGATGTAGTCGCGCCCCGACCGGCCGGTGTACATCCCGCTCGTGAATCCGCGCGAGAAGATCTGCACCAGCGGTCGCACCTCCTCGGCGTCGGGCATCCGCGCGTCGCCAGCCGCAACGCGGGTCAGGAAGTCGCGGTAGGTGCGCGTGACCGTCGCGACGTACTCCGGCTTCTTCTTGCGCCCCTCCACCTTGAGGCAGCCGACCCCAATCTCCGCGAGCGCCGCCAGCTGCTCGTGCGCCGACAGGTCCTTGGCGGAGATGAGATAGCCGCGATCGAGCTCGGCGCCGGTCGCGCTGTCGGTGAGCACGTAGTCCTTGCGGCACGACTGGGCACACGATCCCCGGTTGGCGCTGCGCTCGGAGATCATTCCCGACATGTAGCATTGGCCGGAGTACGAGATGCAGAGCGCGCCGTGCACGAAGGTCTCGAGGGACAGGTCGGGGACCGCCTCGCGGATGGCCCGGACGTCGTCCAGCGTGTTCTCGCGCGCCAGCACGACGCGCTCGACGCCCAACTCGTGCATCAGGCGCGCACCGCTGGCGTCGTGCACCGTCATCTGCGTGGAGCCGTGGATCTCGAAGCCGGGATAGACGCGCTGGATCAGCCGCACCAGCCCGATGTCCTGCACGATGGCGGCATCGATACCACGATCGATGGCCTCACCCAGGTGGTGAAGCGCCCCCGCGAGCTCGTGCGGCTTGAGCAGGATGTTGAGCGTGAGGTAGACGCGCACTCCGCCGGCGTGGGCAATGAGGCACGCCTGCTCCAGCTCGTCCATGGAGAGCTGTGCCCCTTCGTCACGCGCGTTGTAGCGCTCCGCGCCCAGATAGACGGCGTTGGCCCCGTTGGCCACGGCGGCGCGCACCGCATCGACAGAGCCGGCGGGGGCGAGCAGTTCGGGAATGGGTCGCGGGGACATGGCCCCAATCTAACGGGGGCTACCGGCTGAGCGGCCTGCTACCCCTGCACCACCGACCACCCGAGCAGGATTCCGACGAGCGAACTGGCCAGCGCCGCCCCCAGCCGGATGTTGCGGGCGACAGCGGCGTTGCGCGCCGCTGCCAGCCCTGACACGGCCCCCGTGAGGATCGACACGATGGACATCCCGGCCACCGTCCCCACGCCAAACGCCAGCAGGTAGCCGAACTGCGCCTCACGCGAGGAGGCGGCGGCGACGAGCAGGACGACCACGGCTCCGCTTCCTGCCATGCCATGCGCCACGCCAAACCAGAGCGACCGGGCAACCGTGCGAATGGACGGATCGTGCGAGTGCGCGTCGTGGGCGGCGTGCGCCCGCTGGTGCGGAGCGCCGAGCGCGCGCCGATGGCGCCGCGCCTCCGCCAGCAGGGTGGTGACGCCGAGCAGCACCAGCAGCGTTGCCACACCAAACTCGGCGGTGCGGAAGTAGGCCTCTGGGACGTGGATGCCCAGGATGATGAGCGCGACGGCGACCAGCGCCACGCTCGCCGTGTGTCCCACGCCCCATGCCACGCCGAGCCGGGCCGCGTGGCCCAACCCGCGATTGCGCGCGGCCAACGTGGTGACGGCCGCCAGGTGATCGGGCTCGAAGGCGTGTCGGAATCCGACCAGGAAGCCGACGCCAACGATCGAGAGAAGCCCCAGGTTCATGCCTGCTCCGAGGTGACGATCGCCACCATTGCCTGTCCGAGCGCAAGGCCGCCATCGTTTGGTGGAACGCGGTGGTGCGTGAGAACGGTGAAGCCGGCACGCCGCAGTCGCCGTGCGGCCAGCCCGGCGAGGAGGGTGTTCTGGAAGACCCCGCCGGTGAGCCCCACCAGGTCGACGCCGCGTTTCTCCCGGCAGCGCTCGGCGACGGCGACCACCGCTTCGGCAATGGCGCCGTGAGCGGCCCGCGCAATATCGCGAGTGTTGCGCCCTTGCGCTGCATCCAGCGCGACCTGGCGTAGCAGCGCTGCGCCGTCGAGGAGAAGTGGCGCGGCAGGTCCTTCCCCTACCGGGAGTGCGTACGGTGCCACGCGCTCGTCACCCGCGCGTGCCAGCGCCTCGAGTTCGATGGCCGCCTGACCCTCGTATGTCACGGCATGGCGCACGCCGGCCAGCGACGCAACGGCGTCGAGCAGGCGCCCCATGGACGAACTCTGCACGCAGTTGAGGCCGCGCTCCAGCTGCGTGTCGAGCAAGCACCGTTCGGATGCGGAGAGCGCGAGGGCAGGATGCGTTCCCTGCCAGGCGACGCCCGCTTCGCGCAGTTGGGCCAGCGCGACGCGCGCCGGGTGGCGGATGGCGGCATCGCCACCCGGCAGTGGAGTCGGAGCCAGCGTCGCCACGCGCTCGAAGGTGGCAAATCCTCCCAGCAGGACCTCACCGCCCCAGATTGTCCCGTCGTCTCCGTAGCCGGTGCCGTCGAAGGTGAAGGCGAGGATCTCCGCGTCGGCGCCGAGGCCGTGGTCGGCCAGCAGCGAGGCCAGGTGGGCATGATGATGCTGCACGGCGGTGACGGGGAGGGAGCGCTCGCGCGCGAGCTGTCGCGCCCAGCGTGACGAGAGGTATCCCGGATGCCGGTCGCAGGCCACGCGCACCGGCGTCACGCGGAAGAGGCGTTCGAGGTGGTCGCACGCCCGGGCCAGGGCATCGAGCGTCTCGATGTTGCCCACGTCGCCGATGTGCGGGGTAAGGAAGGCGTAGCGGTCGCGCGTGAGGCAGGCCGTCGCCTTGAGTTCCGCGCCCACCGCGAGCACCGACGGTGATGCCGCCGCCAGCTGCACGGGATAGGGCGCATAGCCGCGCGAGCGCCGAATGGGTAGCTCGCTGCCGTCGTGCAGGCGCAGCACCGAGTCGTCGCAGACGACGTGAATGGACCGGTCGTGGGCGAGGAAGGCGTCGGCGATGGCGCCGAGTCTTTCGCACGCCTCCTCGTTGTCGCGCGCGATCGGCTCCTCGCTCACGTTCCCCGACGTCATCACCAGCGGACCGGCTTCCGCCAGCAGCACGTGCAGCGGCGACGGCGGAAGCATGACGCCGAGCGTCTGCTGACCGGGCGCCACGGCCGGCGACACGAGCGGCTCCGAGCCGGGCAGCCGTTCGAGGAGGACGATGGGGCGCGCCGGGGCCTGCAGCAGCGCCGCCTCGTCGGCGGACACGCGCGCGAAGCTGCGCGCGGTCTCCACGTCACCCACGAGCACGGCAAACGGCTTTTCTTCACGCTGCTTCCGCATGCGCAACGTGCGGACCGCGACCGAACTGCTGGCGTCACATGCGAGGTGGAAGCCGCCGACCCCCTTCACCGCGACGATGCCCCCCGCGCGCAGCAGCGTGACGGCCGCAGCGAGCGCCGGCTCGCCGCGTGCCATGTCCGATGAATGGCCGGCCAGGCGCCATGCGAGCGATGGCCCGCAGGATGGACACGCGTTGGGCTGCGCGTGAAAGCGGCGCGAGGCAGGTGACGCGTATTCGCCGCGACACGCAGCACACATGACGAACGCCGCCATGGTGGTCTGCTCGCGATCGTAGGGAACGTCACGAACGATCGTATAGCGCGGCCCGCAGTTGGTGCAGTTGATGAACGGGTATCGATGTCGTCGGTTGGCGGGATCGCGCATTTCACTCAGGCAGTCGGTGCACGGCGCGACGTCCGGCGAGACCGGGACCACCTCCCCCGGTGTGGCCTGGCTGGCCCGGATGCGAAAGTCCGTGTCGCCCGCGGGAACGATGGAGTGCGCGGAGACCGACTCCACATGCGCCAGCGGAGGCGCCAGCGTGGTCAGTCCCTCGCGAAAGCGCGCGACGGCCGACGCCTCTCCCTCCACCTCGATGCAGACACCGGCATTGTCGTTCCCCACGAACCCGGTCACCCCGCAGCTGCGCGCCAGTCCGTGCACGAAGGGGCGGAAGCCCACGCCCTGCACCACCCCGCGCACGCGGAGCCGGAGTCTAACGACCATGGGGGGCGATGCAGGGGCCGATGACGGCATGGCGGGCATGTTGGGTCCAACCGGACGGAACCGGGAATAGCATGTTCATGCCATAACGCATGTCCGCGGCGGGCCGTACTGTGTGGCCGCACCCCACCGAACCCTGCAGCCGGAGCACGCTGATGGGAATCACACTTCCCGCGCCGGGCACGTCCACCCAGGAACAACTGCTCGCCCGCCTGTCAGAGGAGCGAACCGCCGAGGCGCTGAACCGGCTGCTCGATCGGCTCGAAGTGATCGCCTTCGTGGCCGAAGCGCTGGACGGCTTCCTGGGGCGCGCCAATGTCGTGGCCGAGTCGGTAGCCACGAGCGTGGCGGACTTGCGTCGCCTGGCCGGCGATGCCGGGACGGCCGACGTCGTGACGAGTCTTCCCAAGCTCGCGCGCGCGGGCGTACAGCTCGCCGATGCCACCACGTCGCCGGCCTTCACGCGGCTCATGGAATCGGGGTTGCTCGAATCGTTGGGGGATGAGAAGACGATCGGTTCGCTCAAGGCGCTCATCGAGCGGCTGGAACTCGCCGTCTTTACCCTCGAGGCGCTGGACGGGTGGCTGCGACGCGGCGAGGACATCGCGCAGGCCATGGCGCAGGGGGCGTCCGAGCTGCGCACCGCCGTTCCCGACCTCGACGTGAACAAGGTGCGCGAAGTCCTCACGGCGCTCCCGCCGCTGGTGGAGGCGGGCAAGACGCTCATCGACTCGGGGATGCTCGAACCCCGGACGGTGGCCGTCCTGGGCGGCATCGGCCGATCGGCGGCGCAGTCGTTCGACGAGGCGAAGTCACACCAGGGTCCTCCGCGACAACTTGGCGTCTTCGCGCTCATTCGCGAACTTAAGGATCCCGATGTGAACCGCGCCCTGGACTTCCTGCTGCGGGTGGCCAAGGCGTACGGACAGTCCCTCAAGTAGGTCGCCCGGTCACGGATGCACGAGTTGTCGCTGGCGCACGGAATCGTGGAGCAGGCGTCTGAGGCAGCGCGGCGGGCCAACGCGTCGCGGGTGGTGTCGGTGCAACTTCGCGTTGGGCGTCTGGCGGGTGTGGAGGCTGGCGCCCTGCGCTTCTCCTACGACATCGCAACCGCCGGGACGTCGCTCGAGGGGTCTCGCCTCGACATCGTGGACGTTCCGCTGGTTGTCTGGTGCGCGCACTGCCTCAAGGAGGTAGAGCTGCCCACCATCCAGCGCTTTCGATGCCCCACGTGCAACACCGCGTGTGGCGAGATCCGCCAGGGCCGCGAGCTGGAAATCGCGGCCCTCGAGATCGAAGCGCGTGAGGCGGACGTCGCGCCGCAGGGAGCCTGATGCCCCATGAGCCATCCA